>CANJHO010000055.1 GCA_947474165.1 Legionellaceae bacterium | reverse complement strand
GCTCATGCGGAACCCAACGCAAAAGCTCATGCGGAACCCAACGCAAAAGCTCATGCGGAACCCAACGCGGTAGTTCATGCGGAACCCAACGCAAAAGCTCATGCGGAACCTAACGCGGTAGTTCATGCGGAACCTAGTGAAGAACCTAGTGAGGAACCTAGTGAAGAACCTAGTGAAGAACCTAGTGAAGAATCTAATTCTTCACTAAGACCATAGTAGTAAATATCTGTTATTTTTTTGATCACATAGAATTATCAGACAAACAAAAGTTCAAAAACATCCATACCATTTGATTGCTGATGCTGATTTTTCATATGGCTGAAAATTCTTATCCACATGGAACTTTTTGGGCCTGAATCACCAATCCAAACACCTCACAAAGCCTCTCAGGTGATTGAATCAGTTTTAATTTCTCACTTTTAGGAATTTTTTTTATATACCGCTCCACCTTCATGGCCATTGCCTTATCCCCAGCCACCTGCCAACATTGAGCAATTTCCAAGGGTTTAAAACTCCTTGTATATTTACATTTGCTAGTCCCTGCTAAATGCTCCTCATATCGACGCTTCATGTCGGTTGTATACCCTGCATAATAAGCATTATTTTCACAATGCAAAATATAAACCCAATATACTGGCTCACTCACACGATAAGCTCCTTTGATCCGACATTCCGCACCGGCGTCTTTTTTGCTAAAACTTGAGTAAATTTGAATTTTAAATGCTCATTTACATGCGTGTAAACTGCGCTTTAAAATCAAATTTACTCAAGTTTTATCTAAAAAATACTGTGGTGTGGAATGTCGGTTTGATTAATCACTTCCAAGTTGATCACTCTATCTGCCATTTGAATCGTTTCCTGTCGATGTGCAATAATAATTTGTGTGATGTCGAGTGAGGCCAAAGCACGGTTGATATTTTTTTCATTCTGCACATCCAAGTGACTTGTCGCCTCATCTAAAAATAATATTTTCGGTTGTTTATACAACGCCCTCGCGAGCAATATCCGCTGTTTTTGTCCCCCAGACAGGGTTGATCCCATGTCACCGACCAAGGTCTCATACCCCATGGGGAATTGACAAATTGCATCATGAATAGATGCCAATTGAGCCACTTCATAAAGCCGCTCCCTATCCACCTGATCATCAAAAAATGAAATATTATCAAGGATAGAACCCGTTAATAATGCATCATTTTGCATGACGGAGGCCGTTAAGTCTCGATAATTTTTTAACCCAAAATCCTTGATTGGAATACCATCGATATAAATTTCACCCGATGTCTTTTCCAACAAACCCATCATGATTTTTAGTAAAGTAGATTTCCCACAACCAGAGGGACCCACAATTGCAATTTTTTCACCCGCTTTAATCTTGATGCTCACCCCATTTAAAATCGTATCCTCCATGGCATTGTATTTAAAAACCACCTTATCAAGCGAGAGGCTCCCTTTAATTTCGCGCTGTTGAACGACACCCTCTGTCACAACTTCTGGGTGTTGAAACAAAATATCACTCAAGCGATTGAGCTGAATTGAAATTAATTTATAATCAAAAATATTTTGTATCAATGAGGTTGCTTTATTCACCAATAATAACCGATAAGAGAGAAAAGCAATCAGCATTCCCAAGGAAAATTGATTGGATAAAACAAGGGATGCGCCAACACAAACCACGACAATATGCTCTGTCTGAAATAAAAATTGATTACCCAACTGATACAATATATTCATTTTTGACACACGAATATCTGCATTGAGCGCATCGATATAACAATTGCGCCACCCATGAAATCTAACACGCTCTTTTAAAAACGATTTGATGGGAACAATGCCTTGTAATGTTTCTAGAAATACCGTCATGGCCTTGGCATGCTGGTGAATAGATGTTTCTGTTTGTTTTCTCAACTGTTGATAAGAGACATATCGAAACGCAAAACCAATCAATAATGCCATCAAAACCAATGCACTTAACAATTGACTATAAACCGCCATGATCAAAAAATTAATAACAATCATGAATCCATCTAACACGGTCGTTACAAAATCTGTGCTAATTTTTTTCTGGATGTGGTCAATGGATTGAAATTTTGATTGAAGGTCACCTTTATGCCGCTTCTCAAAAAAATCCAAGGGTAATTTTAAAATATGATTGACAACATTTGAGGAGAATTGCTCCGTCAGATTATTAGTAAAATAAATAACCATGGTTCCACGAATATATTCAGTGAAGACCTGAATAACAACCAACAACAAAAATCCTGCCGCAATCACATATAAATTACTACGCTCGCTAAAGCCTATCACATCATCGGTTACATACTGCATGAATAGCGGGTTCAGCAGCGCCAACACCTCTATGGATAATGACAATAATACAAGTAAAACAATAAACTGATTAACCCCACGGATGGTTTTAAATAACTGATACAACGTTAAACTACCCTGACTTCGGATTTCCTCAAAATCACTGGATTTTTCAACTTCTAAAACAATCCCAGTAAAAGACTGTGAAAATTCTTTTAAGGTATACCGCCGAACACCGAGTGCTGGATCATGAATCACAACGTGATTTTTTTTTACTTTTTTTAACACGACAAAATGATTCATATTCCAATGTAAAATAGCAGGGCATTTGATCAAAGACACCCCCTCAATAGGCACCTGCAAAGGACGCGTCGAAAAACCCAATTGTTCAAATAATTGATTAATATCTAAGAGGGTAACCCCGCGACTAGATGTTCCCCTGATGTGCCTAAGGCTATATAAATCAAGATGATGCCCCCAAAAATTACTGATCATGGCCACGCAAGCATGCCCACACTCAGCCCGCTCATCTTGAAGAATAATGGGCAATTTAGGCGATTGATTAAAACTCAAAACACCAACCCCTGCCGTCATAAAACCACCCCGCCATAAAAACTGTACAATGGATCCATGATCCACTGCCATACTTTACGTTTCTGTCCTATGATCACCGCTGACAAGGTCATTCCATGTTGTATTTTTTTGTCAACGCCATAAACCTTCACATATTGCTCATTTAACAAAGCCGAGACTTTATAATAAGGTTGTCCAATATGGATGGGCTTTTCCTCTTCGGCATCGATTGAAACACTTCGACTAATCTCCTGGATAATTGCTTTAGAAGCACCAAAACGAGCATAAGGAAATGCATCGTAATGGATCATGACCTGATTCTTAGGTTTTAAAAATCCAGACTGCCTAACAGGTACAAATAACTCCGCCATTAAATCCGCATTGAACGGCAAAATCTTCATCAATGGTTTCATCCCATTGATAGATTGCCCTTCGTGATAAAGCACGCTAGAAATAATCCCATGAATGGGTGAGCGAACAACATAGGATTTTTCATGTTTAAGATTCATTAATTCGACCTCAACACTGCTCAATTGATGCTGAAGCACAACCAATTTTTCATGTTGTTCATGATAACTGCTCAATGAAATATATTTTTTAACTAACAATGGCTTTAATGCCTCTAAATGCTGTTCCTTATCACGAATTTCATCATGAATGGATTGTTTCTTTTTCTCCAATTTTTCAAGGACGCCATGATGAGGACGTTGACCAAAATTCTCATAGGAGGTGGTCATTAAAAATAATTTATCTCCTGGTTTTACTTCATCCCCTTGATGAATAAAACACTTGGCGACCACCCCATTTTTTTCTGGATACACCCGAGCCACCCCTTTGGTCGACTCCAGATAACCTTTGACGATAAATTTTTCAGAAAATTCACCCAATAATATAAAAAAAAACACCAATATAAACAGGATTGAAAAAAATAAGGTTAACAGGGTGTATTTAATAGGCGTATTAATAGATACCGATCCAAAATTTCGATTCCGTTGCCCATCAACCACTTCAGATCTAAACAACCGTTTTTCATTCATAGGGCCATCCATTACCATCAATATCAATCAACCAGATTGGTCTGTCCAAAATCTTTGCTGCTGAGGTTCTTTAACAGAATATAACCAACATCATGATTATTCGGCTGCTCTAAATAAAATGACGAGGCACCCGTTTCCATTTAGTTTTAACCGGTTAATCCGAACCGTGACCGTTAGGGAGCGGAACTTGAAACAGGACGCTACTTGCTAACGCGCGTGGTTCGGATTAACCGGTCAAAACCAAATGGAAACGGCAATTGCCTACATTTACAACTGTGAATACAACTGTCCTTATTTTTTCATATGTCACCTCAAGCGTTGTAGGCTTTAGCCGTATTTAAATCAACATGACGCTGCATATTCTCTGTCATCATACTAACCATTTTAGTTCGATAGGCTTCAATGGTATGAATGGGTTTCTTGGCTTCCCATTTGAATTTCTTGGATTGATTGATGAGGAAATGAATAAAAGGATCCAACATATTGATATCAGCATTGTATTCTTCTATCCATAAAAATTGCCCTTGTTCATTGACCTCAAGAAAGACATAATCATGATCTTCGCTGACTATAAAATCTAAGGACCCAAACACCAAGCCCATTTTTTGCATGAATTTTCTAATTTTATTTTCAAGACTACAAGGTAAAATATACGGCTCAAGCGTCATCTCCCCTTGAGGAATAGCACGCCAATCAATTTTACCGGCGGTGTGCGCTTGAGAGTTTAATTTTGCAGCGACTAGGTAATCCCCAAAACAAGTGACTCTTAGCTCATATTTTTTCTTAATTTCTTTCTGAAAAATCCCTGGTGAAACTTGCAGCAATTTATTCGATGGCAATTCTAAAAAGGATATTTTAGACGTATAAGCGATTCTCATGCGCTGCTCTTCAAACCAAAAATTTGAACACAATGGCTTGTATATAACGCCATCCCTTTCATACTTCAGTAAAAAGTAGCGTATGTCTTGAGGATCATTAGAACAAAGCGTTGTGGGAATAGTCATCTCACAATCAGCGGCTATTTTAAGTTGCAATAGTTTTGAATTCGCACGGGTTGCCGCCTCTTTGCGGTTAATCCACCATGCATTAGGCGCCATATTATTGGTCAGTGATTCATAAAATAAGCTATTCTCTCGAGCAGCAAATTTATAGTCACTGGGATGCGTGAGTTCCTTGGGTAAATAAGGCTTACGAGCACGACGCCACCACACCACATCGTAATCATTATCAACAATAGAATCATAGCGATCCGTGCTTCGCCATTGATAGGTATCATTATCAATTAAGACAGAGTTCTTGAGTTTTGTGGGTTGATCGGCTGTAAAAATAAATCGCACCTCATGCCCCATCGTTTCCAAGGCAATTTTGGCAAGAATAGCGTGTGTATCATCTGGTTCAGTTGGAATTAAAAACTTCATGTTTTTCTCGCAATAATTAATTTAATTAATAAGGGTGTCCATAAAAACCACGACAAGCTACCAATCAATGTTTCCATCGATAATCATATCCATGCTTTTAATTTTATCCTCACCCGAGTGTTTAAGCGTTTCATGTGTAGTAAAATGAAATCCCCCCCCAGAAACATCAGATAACTTACTCGTTTCAATCACTTTCGCCATACTATATGCCAGGACTCGCCCTTCTTTCATTTCCATTTTATATCTCCTTGGTTTGATTAAACTCAGCAATTAAAATCCATTGATTACTCTATTTGTTCTTATTCAAGTATTAATTGATAAATAGTAACTCCCCAGGTACGTCATCCTGAGCGTAGCGAAGGATCTCAAATTGACCCTATCCGAGCCATACTCAGGAGATCCTTCACTGCGTTCAGGTATATGCATTTTGATAGAATAAAAAACAAATTTATCTACAACCTGGGGAGTTACGATAAATAGCTATAAATTTTATATAGATATAACCTAATCAGTGTTACACTTTAAATTGTAAGACGACAATCTAACACTCCAAAGTGTTAGAGTCAACTTGCTTTGATATTTTTTATTAAATAAAAAACAACGGTTCCCGCTATACTGCGGATGAATGCACGCTAAGATGCCAATCCCAAGATTTAATATTGACGAGGCGCTAGAAGAAATAAGCTATGAAAAACTTAAGTATTAACCTTAGAAATTTACTATTGAACACTAAACTGAGTGAAAATGAGCTTGCGCGACGAACAGGCATCTCTCAGCAGATTATTAATAGAATATTATCTGGAGAAAATAAAAATCCAAAGATAGCAACCTTAAGTCCCTTGGCAAATTACTTTATGGTCTCTATTAGCCAATTGATAGGCGATGATCTGTCTACATTAACGACAAGCACCCATAGCCAACATCCGGGCTTTCAGGCAGTACCCCTAATTGATTGGTCACAATTATCAAGCCATTCATTGGAAGAGGCTCTACTATTACACAATCAAACCCTATTAGTGGAAATGAAACCCACAAACAGCATCTTTGCTATCACCATACAAGATGATTCAATGGAGCCCAAATTCTCCAAAGGATCCTTGCTGATACTTGATTCAGATAAAAAACCCATCAGTGGCGATTTTGTCTTAATGAAACGGCCTAAAAACAACCTGATATTCAGACAATTTTTCTCTAAAAATAATCACGCCTACCAAAAATGTCTAAACCCAACCCACGAAAATGATACACTTTCCCTCATCAATGAAGACGCTATCTACATTGGAACCTTGGTTCAATCTAGAACAAATTATCTCTCTTAAGAAAATTCTTATCATTAAGAACATGAATGGGTTCATGGTATGGAAAATTTTCTCTACTTCAACCCAACCTTCCTAAATTCAGCCTCTTGTAATCGTTTAGCGAAATCTTCATCACTTTCCCCTTCGAGTGCTTCTGCTGAGTCAAGTTCATCTATGGGGATAGGATTGTCTTTATTTGCAAAAAATCCACTCTTTTGACCGGCTAAAATGAGAGCGCTTACTTCAGCCTTATACTGCCTGGATTTTTCAGGATCTGATTGTGTGGCTATTGTCGCATCTATCACTTGATTTTCTTTTACACTCAGGGGTTGTGCTGTGGCTTCAGGCTGGCTAAGACGCGCTAAAGTCGCAGATTTAATGTTTTCAACACTATCAATCAATAACTGAATGGGATTATCGGAAAGGCTGCCTTTAGGTAAACTCATTGAAATCAATTGTGAATTGACATCCTCACACGCTTGAAGTCTCAGCTCTTTTGTTCGTAAACGCAATATTTCTTCCCTGTCTCCTTCATATTGCAGCAATGAGGCCGCATAAGTATTCAGGGATTCTTCTGTGGCGCTGTCTTTTAATAAGTAATAATGCCCTTCGCGTGCTGCAATGGCTAATTCAAATTTTGGTTTTGTAACATCACCCTCATGACTTGCGGTGAGGGAACAATCTTGTTTACTATAAATGACATAAGGCACATCCATTGCTTTTAATACAGGATCAACATCTGTAAACGATACTTTTACCCTAGGATTCGCTAAATATTCGCAGTATCTTTTATACCCTTGCTGTTCCCAATAATCATGAAACTGTTGTTCTTCATCTGCTTGTGTACTCAAAGACAGATCATTAAAAAATTCAGCGTTCGCTTCAACAATAGGGGCCATTCGGTCATCAGCACTAACCGTATCTAAACCAAATTCCCTGACGGCTTTAATGACGGTTAAAAATGATACCGGATCCCCATTGCGAAACAATCGCTCTTTATTCGCCTCATCTTTCAATAAGTTATCAACAAACCACTCACGAAATAACACCCCTAAAACCAGTGTTTTTTCAACGAGCATTTCGCAGGGCTCCGCATTAGCAACGGTCATCTGTTGATAAGTGTCAAATATATCTAAATCTTTTTCATGCTTAAAAATTTTTTTTAATTGCTCCGCTGGACTGCCCTGATTTTCAGAGACAGGCAGAAATAAATCTTGTGGCAATGGCAAATGATTACTTAATAAATAGGCCGCATAAGAATGAAAAAAACAATTATCAAGCGCACTGGAGACATTAACAGCGTCTTTTACTCGATCTCTGATGGATGGTTCGATTCTATCATGCATGATACCTACTCCTTTCTTATATGCGTAATTATAGCACAGGGAAACCAACAATGAGGTTAATTATAAAAACATAGTGATTTAAATTTAATCTATATAATGGTGGGAAATATCAATATAATCTTTTAAGATAAATCGGCTCAACAAATGATTGCATCTAACGATACTTCACTTGATAATTTACAATAATTTTGCAATACCTTTATATACTCATGATTTAACAGGATAGGTATTTAAATTGATAAAAAAAAATCGATATTGGCTTGAACATAGATTGATAGACGATCTCATCAATCAATTACCCGCCGCGATTTTTTGGAAAAATACCGCCTTAGAATTTCTGGGTTGTAATCAACTGTTTGCTCAATATGCCGGCGTGGAATCACCCAAGGATATTATTGGAAAAACCGATTACGACCTGCCATGGGGGCAATATGAAGGCAGCCGCTATCGAAATGATGATCAAATCGTCATACAAAGCCAACAATCCAAATTAGGCGTTGAAGAAACGCTCACCCTATCCAATGGCCAGAACATCACCCTTCTAACAAATAAAATACCTTTATTTTCCAAAAATAGGTGTGTGATTGGAATATTTGGGATATTTCAAGACATTAGCGCGCGAAAAGAAATCGAACTTTCGCTTGAAAATGCAAAAAATCTGGCTGAAACAGCCAATCATGCTAAAACAGAGTTCATTGCGAACATGAGCCATGATATTCGCACGCCTTTAAATGGCATTATTGGCATGTCACTCCTTTTAACAGAAGAGCTGCAAGATCCATTACAACGACAATATGCCCAATGGATAAATGAAAGTGGACATCAATTATTAAATCTTTTAAATGGCATTTTAGATGTTGTTGCGACCAAAAATGTCGATGAATTGGACCCACGAGAGGAAGTATTTGAGCTCCGACACTTTATTCAAGATCTCGTTCAACTCGAATATCCTACCGTTCAATTGAAGCAACTCGATCTACGCATTGATATCGATAATGCTATTCCACGCTTTCTAATCAGTGATCGCACAAAACTTCATCGAATTTTATTAAATCTTGTGGGCAATGCCATTAAATTTACCAGTAAAGGGCATATCGCCCTAGAAATCAAACTCCTGGCCCTATCGAATGGGCAGGCACACCTTTTATTTCGTGTGGTGGACACAGGGATAGGTATTCCAGATGGGTTACAAAAGCGTGTTTTTGACCGATTTTTTAGAGCGAATCCCTCCTATAAAAGTGCTTATACCGGACAAGGGGTGGGCTTACACATTGCCCAATTATATGCTCAAGCCTTAGGCAGTACTATTCGTTTAACGAGTCAGGAGGGCATTGGCACCACATTTTATTTTGACCTGTCAATGAAGATGGGCCATCAACCCATCCCATCTGAGACCATTCAAATGAAACCCACTGCCATCGAGCACTTAGAATCATTAGACAATGCACCTTTGGTTTTATTGGTAGAAGACAACCGCATTGCGCTACGCATTGCCGAATCCACCGCTGCCAAAGTAGGTTGCCGATATGTATCTGCCATTGACGGTGAGCATGCCCTAGCGTTAGTCAAAACAATGGATTTTGACTTGATCATCACGGATATTGGTCTACCTGGCATCTCAGGCCAAGAATTTACCCGTTTAATTCGCAACTGGGAGACATCACAGCCAAACCCACCGATTCCCATCATCGGATTGACAGCACATGTGCAAGCCATTACAAAAGCTGAATGTCTGCAATCTGGGATGAACGAAATATTTACCAAGCCCATTGATTTAATCACCATGCAATCGATTATCAACACCTACCTTTCCCCCACCGAATTAAAAAAACCATCGACGCTGCGATATAACGAATCGAGCCCACTGGGTCGTGATCTACCCGCCATTGAGCGACAATTATTTGAACTCGATACATTCCCATTGCTTGATATCAACCACGCCTTTGAAAACATTGGCAATGAAGCCTTGCTCCGAGAAATGTTACAACTCATGCTAGACAAAGCCATCCCTGACGATGCAACCGCCATTAAAAAAGCCCATGCCGCAAATGATTGGGAGCTAGTAGAAAAATTAGCCCACAAAATGAAAGGAGGCGCAGTATACTGCGGCACCATCCGAATGCAACATGCCTGTCAATACCTAGAACGTTATCGAAAAGCAGGCCATACAGCGGCTTTAAATGTGTTATATGAACAGTTAATTCGAGTGGTTGAGGATACCATGGGGCCGATTCGGGAGTGGTTGGGGGGATGATTGGGGTATTTTAGATACAGGATAGAAACCACTAGTGCCTCGTCAACATTTGGTTTTGATAGGTTAATCCGAGCCACGACCGTCAGGGAGTGGAACTTGAAATAGGGCTCCACTTGCTAACGCGCGCGGTTCGGATGTTCATAGCTACCGGTCAAAATTAGGCTGTCAACGCAGTATAACTCAGAATTACGGCGCAGCCGAAGATACATTTGGCCTATTCTGAGAATTTACACAAGAATTTTCCTGCCCTGGGTGAGTTTGCAATGAAGCATAAAATAATGTTTGTTTTGTCATGCCAACTGTTGGTTGATGAGCACTATTTTTATGTGCAGTCGCATAAACAACCATGGGCTCCGTTGCAAAATCATAGCTTGGTGCTGATGAATCAATTTGTTGGTAATCTGTGCTCGCATCATTACCAAGATCATAAGTTACAGGATAACTGGCTGCCGCTCGAGGATTAGCATATTCATCATCATGATATTCAGGCTTCGCTGCAAAAGGAATCAGATAAGTTGCCCCCCCATGATCTAATGTTGAATAGTATTTAGGGTTGTGGGCAGAGGGAACCAAATAGTTTGTCCCCTCATTATCCAATGTTAGATGGTAATCAGGGTTATCGGCCAAGGGAACCAGATAGTTTATCGCCCCATTATCTAATGTTAGATGGTAATCAGGGTTGTCGGCAGAGGGAACCAGATAATTTGTCGCCCCATTATCTAATGTTGTTTGGTATTCAGGGTTAATGGCAAAGGGAATCAGATAGTTTGTCCCCCCATTATCTAATGTTAAATGGTATTCAGGGTTATGTGAAACAGGAAGAACATAATCTCCGGGATTCCCAAATTCCTCATCCGTATCGGGTTTATTATCTGGCGCAACCGATGTTTTTTTAAGGCGTTTATAAAGAAATATGCTTCCCAAGAGAAGAACCATGATCACAATAGCAATACCACCTGTCATCAACGCGATTCCCATACTGGAAAAATTACCTACTGGTGTGTTACCTAATTGAGGGGGTTGGTATGTTGGTGTTCGGTTGGTTGGCGTCGTTTCTTTGATGAATAGAGGTTGTATTGAGGTAGACGAGCTCTGATTATTCGGTAATATATTGGCCAAGGCCCGCTGAGTACTTGGTTTTGCAAGTGTATTTTGTGGTGTAGTCGTAGAAGCCGCGGCTGCTTTGGGATCTACTGATGTATTGGGTGAGATGCCAAGGGTGCTGGGATCAGCTACTGGATTGGGGGATGTATTCGCTGAAGCGCCAGGACTGCTGGGATCAGCAGCTGGATTGGGTGATGTATTTGCTGAGGTGCCAGGGGTACTGGGATCCACCCTACACGATTGGTTGAAAAATTAGCGTTTTCCACGAAGGGTGCTAGCAACATCACAGTCTGGCTGAACTTCTCGTCCCCGACTGCAAGGCCACCCGTCACATATAGCAACCAATTAGCAGCAGCAAATCCCAGCCGCGGCCGAGCAGTGAAAAGCCAATTGGTCGACGCCGATGTTGCAGTGGAAAAAAACTGGGTTGGCGGTCCTGTAGCTCCTTCCGGTAAAGTGCTGGGGAATGGAAAAATCTCGTCATTCGATCCATTAAGCCCGAGGTAATCTATGTCTGCTTCAATACCCCAGACCACATGAGCGATTTGCCGATTATAGCCGACATGAAGACCGCCCGTGAAGCTTCTAGAATTCATCGAAGGAGATTCCGCAGACGAAAGTGCCGCCACATCAACGGCTAAGAAGGGAGGCGGAGCAAATTGAGTTGTAGTGAGATGGTGGGCACCCCATGAACCTCCAAAATTTCCACCTACATAGAGGCCGCTCCAGTCATAGGCAATCACAGAAGGCGCTTTGGTATATACCGGAGCTTTGTAAAGAAGCGACATATCGCCTGCCATGACAGGCGCAACTAATATGCAGCACACCAAACCGAAAAGAATGATTTTTTTCATAGCCTATCCATCCATTGGAAATTATACACACTCAAAATAGTAACAACAAGCCTGCTTGCAAAGTACGATCTGGTCAATTTTCAATCATTTTTAAACCGAGATAACTTGCCTGAGAAAACAACCTGTTTCTATCGGTACCTCCATGTCTCTTGCCATAAATCTTGAAAGAGGGATGCTTAAACTGTAGAATATTTTAAGCATTACTGAAGTTCCACAATAACCATTATGTTCTATATAGTTAAAAAACTCACATTTTCGCAGCGCGAAATGTGAGATCGATATTATAAAGAAGAAATTTTTCAAGCTGCTCGACGGTATGGGCTTAGTTGATCCAAGTTAATAGAGTTTCTTTTTAGTACAAAAATCGTGGCAACAGAAAGGCAAATAGCAAGTGTTATAAGAGAACTTATTAAGTGATCATCCATTAAACCCAAGGTCCAAAAACCAATGGCCGCACCTAGCCCCATTAAACCGTAGGTTCGCATAATCATGCCAGAAACTCCTAGTTTAGTTTCTTCATACCCAATTCTGTCAAGAAGTGACAGTGAAATGGCTTCATAAATAAATGCGGCAATAAACACAAATATACAAACATATAAGCCATTAAAAAACACGCTATCAATGGTTGATTCATTTGTATAAATTTGAGAAATAACTACAATAACAGCAAAAGCCAACATCAAAATTAGAAACAAAAAATTAAATTTCATTGTTTTTTTTGTATTGTTAGTAATAATGGCCGCTAAATTATTTTCATGATCCCATGAAATAAGTACGTTATATTTACTACACATAAAAGCAGCTGTAGCGACACCTAAATAGAATGTTGCTAAAATGTAGGATCCCAGAACCTCAGCAACATAATGCGCCATATTGAAAATAACTACCTGAACACCTATAGTAATAAAAACTACAGCACCAGCTAATTTCCAGCACCACTCTGAACTATAATGAGCTAACTGTGGTTCGGAAATAATTTGTTTTTCTTGTTTTGATTTCTCAAGAGAAATTTTCTCTAATGCAAAGTTTCGCAAATCTAAAATTCCTGCTAAAAATTGAAAAATTGCATCTATTATTAAGGCAGTACCCAATCCAATATTAATACCGAGCAACTTCCATATTATTAGACCTAATACCATACCCAGGTAATACCCGAACTCAACCCAAGCAATGGATTGCTGATGGCCGGAAGCTATAGATGCTCTCATAACTCGAGAGTAAAACCAAAAACCAAATCTTATACTGAGAAGTATAAAAAATATCAATGCTGAAATTCCAGTTAGCGTTCCGCTATAGGAATAATTTTGATACATATAAAATAAAGCAAGAGATGTAACTCCACAACTGATTGAAAACCAATTAACAAGAAATTTTGATAATCTTTTTGGAATAAATTGTAAAAATACAAGACCAAGAATTGTCCCTATAAAAAAAGCAAAAATAGATCCACCATGCAGGTATGGGAAATCAATTACTCCTGCTCCCTTACCCAAAATTAGCCCCCCACCAAAAGCGGCGATTAAATTTGATATTGAAAATAAATAATAACGAAAAGATAAATTTCCATTTAACATACAACTATACTCCTGTTAATTTATATATTATTTATCTAGAAATGCACTAAATACAGCATATTCTCGTATGCCGTTTGGGGTATCAACCATCTGATGGTATCTTGAATCATATTTAATTTTGAAAAGCCCACAGGTTTCTATTCCATTAACCAGTGTTTCCATATTATATTTAACAATATTGTATAATAGTATTAGAGTGCCCTGAGGTAACGGTCTTAACCCTTTATTTAGGTCAAATGCAAGATTAAGATCATACTCTAATTTGTAATAAAAGCGATAAATTTGACCTTCAATACGATGCCTTACAATATATGATTCAGGTACAACAGATGGACATCTATTGCTATCTCCAGTTTTTGGTAAATTAAATTCAGGTAAATATTTGCTATCGAGTGTTCTTGATGACTCAAGCATTTTATTAGTTTCTAACAAATATTTTGGGGTTTGTAACAGAAAATCATCCCAATTTCTTGTATATTCATCAGGTGTTGCTCGCATCACTGATACACCAACCAAAAATTCAAGTGGTCTATGTTGGAATGTACTGTGAATAATTGAGAATATTTCTGTTTCTTGATCTTGATAATAATTACCAAGACAATTTCCAAGATAAGTAACTAACATACTGCTAGATGCCGGTAAAAAATCGCCTTCTTGATTTATAAGCTTCCTATTAACTAGCTCAGATTTAACTCTATTTAAAATCTCATGAAAATTACAAAAAATATCACCTATCGCTCCAACACTTATTATTCGACCATTACGGATTTCGACTGCCAAAGTTTCCCTAAGAAGATTAATATGTTGTCTTAACAGTCGCTGCGATGAATCTACTGCTAGGTAATGGATTTTTTTTTGTGGATTTTCAGCTAGAATTTTCTTTAATAATTCAATTTCAGCTAATCCTTCCTGAGGAGCTAGGCCAACGACGCTAATTAATTCATTTGGATTAGTAAGGAGCCTATCTTTTATTCCTAATCTTTCCCATGCCCCAGCTTCATATTGAACACGTATTTGTGACTCATGGTGTGAAAATATTTCCCACCAACGAGCAGACCACTCTAAAAAATATAGTGCTTGGAATGGTAGCCGAGCTTTTTCTACAAGTTCATATGCAATATTTTCAGCTCTGATAGCAGGAGGATCTAACAAAAGAATCGTAGAGTCCTGTTGCTTATTTGATGAAAACTCCACAGCTAATTTAGGTATCCTTAAAACAAGTTGAAATTTACCACGCTCTGATCTTAACTCTAATGAATGGTTGAATTTATCCAGGGTTTTACCAAGACTTAAAATGGATGTTCGTAACGTATTATCGGGTATAACCCCATTAATCACATGCTTGGCTTTGAAGATCTCTCTTATCTCCAAATAAGTGCATGGTTTTTCGGCATCAAGTAATGCTAAAAAAATTAAAACCTTAATTGTCGGTTCAAACTTTAGACCAGGTTTTAGAATATCAGCTCTATTTTCTACCCATTGATAGAAAACATCATGAATGGCTTCCCATTTTTGATGTTCAAATTGTGGTGCTGACGTAATACTCATTTTTTACCCGAAACGAAGTCTGGCTCTCATTGTTATTAATATAATTTATATTAGGGAAATATTCAACGTTCTTTTTTATGAAGAATGTTTCTTTCCAAAAATATATAAAAATCGTTCCTTGATAATTGAGAACGTTCGTATTATATTATTATTTTCTGACTACATTAATGATGCATCCAATTTCGACTTGGTATCCACGTAAGGGCTATTTTCATACAACTTATTGCTAAAATTTTTGAATTATAGATTTCTTGTTGAGCATTACAACAAAATTACTGTTTAATAAAAGAACCGAGTAATTCAAGTAAAAACAGATGATTACGAATAACAATGGCCATGCAATCTCAAATAATCAAGAACGTTGTCACAAAATAGGTACTGCATACACACTAAGTCTCGTGAACACGAGGACAATAATTAAAAACGGAGTTTTATCATGGGATGTATCGTAGAGTTTAGTGAGTCACTAATTCAGTTTGAATTTGATAGTAACGGAAAAAAACAGCGTATTTTAATCGATATGCTCCTGAAATATGCTGAAATAGATATTAATGCGCTAGCTTTGAACCTTGATATCTCAATACAAGAACTCCAAGACATTCATGATGGCAACTCTTTTTTGATCGGTGAGCAGGCTCATGATCTGGCTCAGATATTTTTGGTATTTTTTGGTCGTACATTTTTCAAAAAATTCACCTTGGTCCGAAATTTTTTTGATTAATCTAAAAAATCAGCATCAGCTTGCTTTTGTATCAATGCAATCATTTTGTATCCATTAATTTGTTATGATACTCCCTGAAATAACGTATTGAGATTTTTCATGCGCTAAATAGAACCTAAGGCTGCTGATTAAAGACATGCTTAATAACCTGCTTCAAAAACAACCCTTTGAAAAAATAATAGCTGAACACTTGCTTCATCATGTGCATGATGTAATATCAAATCCGTTTTCAATGATATTTTTTTTATCAATTTTAAGAGTTGGACATTGGACAAGATTGCATGAAAAAAAACTCATGCCGTCTTGTCCATGACGAGGCACTAGTATCATTTTTTTTGGTATTACATTGCATTGATACTGCGCACAGTATCATTGGCAGTTTGAGAAGACCTATTTTTTTTCTCAACCTCTCGATTAAATCAAGAATAGATTATTTGAACCGAGCCCCATGCGTCTTTTTGCATGGGGCTTGGTTCACCCCCCCAATTAAGAATCAGGCATTGATTTAATTAATCAACAGCAATTTTTCAACTCCATGCCCTGATCTTCATTACTGCGACGTTTTTAGATCGCTTGGTTGAGCATATGACTCGTTTAAATCAGATTATGGATGGTGTTTCTCTTATTCGCTATGGGGGGGGATCATTTGAGCTACGAAAATATTTTATACGCTTGTGTGCCTGGTTGCAGAGAAAGCCGCTATTAATTTTAGAAACTGATCCCTTGCTTTGTACCGCTATTTTGGCCAGCTCTGATAAAAAAGGTTCTTTTGTTGAGCATCTTTTTGCGATCCCGGCATGGCAGCCAATATATTCGATTGAATCAGAAGATGGCGCACGTTGGAAAGCGCTGTCGATGAATTGCTGTCAAGTGTTCCGTACCCTAAAATGGAAAGAAAAAATACCCTTGCAAATGAGCGCTTTTGTTCAAACACTGGCAAATGCAATGCATCTTGATCAATCACTGGTGATGGATGCCGAACAGGTGTCACGCATTGCGCTAAAAGTTTTATATGCAATTCTTTTTGAACAACCAATTGAACCAGAAGACGAAACACTATTTTATAACGCATCCCTTGAGTGGCGAAAAGAAATTGCCTTAAAAGGTGCGGGCGATTATCAAGTAAAAGAAGCGTTTTGTCAGCATTTAACCCAGATTATTAAAAATTCAAGTTACGGTGCGGGTCTGACCAATGATCATCCAAAAGATGGCCTTCTGTGGTTGTCCGTATTTGCACAGCCTTTTATTTTGTCACCACAAATCAATGTTAGCGATATTATGGTCTCGGTTTTTTTATTTTTACGCGCTGATCCTGTGTTGTATCATCTCACGCGTAAAAAAGCCTTAGCAGGCGATGATGCCTATTTAAATGCAGTGATCATGGAATCTATTCGACTTCAGCATCCTTTTCCTATTCTGGAAAGAGAACTCTGTGTTGAGATGATCATTCAGGGTAAAAGCTATCCAGCAGGGACACAAGTGATAATGATCCTTGATCAATTTATTCAACATGCCACATTTGATCCCCAAACTTGGTTGGAACCGGGTTTAAAACATCCATTTGAAGGCCTTGTCTTTGGGGCGGGTAAACGAATTTGTTTAGGCAAAACCTTGGCTAAACATTTGATGGTAGAAATGCTGAAATCAATGTTGATACTTATTCCTGATATCAAAATTCAACCTGGATTGGGGCATCTCTATAGCGGGCGTGATAACGACAGCAAAACATCCTTTAGAGAGTCTCTCTATCAAATAAGAGTATTTGGCAGAGCACTTTGGAGGAGCTTTAACATAGGATTTAATAAAAGTATCAGCGGGATAGCGGTGGAACCGCAAAATATAAAATAAAAGAAACAATGGCAAGCAAAGAGAGGATAGCAATAAACAACCCATCATGGTAGGTCGTGACAAAGAGGGTTTCCACCCAGTAATCAAAAAACCCCGTGGTATAAATAGGCATATTGGTTTTTTTTCGACAGCTATTTTCCATCACAGTGAGGAAGCAAGGGATTGAAAAAAGCACTTCAACGACGACATAACTTAATAAGAGGATATGAATATTTCGAAAACTTAGATTTTGAGTCCAAGACCATCCTTGCCACTGCCCTAATACAATACCAAAAGGCGTCAAAAGTAAAAAAAATATAAATGCAACATGGATGCTAAGAATCGTGTACGCAGCACCACTCCAAAATAGGTTCATGTTCCTCCTTTGAACACCGTCTTTTACAAAAAATACAAAAAGAATTTTTATTATACCAGCGATTCCGGCTAAGACGCGATAGATAAAATACACAATATTTGCAAAATAAAACAGCTTGAAGTATAATTATCGGCCAATAATATCCGGGCTAAATCATGTTTAAAGCACCCACTCACACTGAAACCATTCCAACAGAAGCCATCATGGCATTGGGTCAAACTGACCTTGTGCCACCCACGGTGCAAACTGACACATCACTCACCCTTCACCCCAACACTGATCAGGCTGTAATGACTAGCGCTGCTTGGCAAATAAGGAATTTGCTCAACCTTCACCCCGACACCGATCAAGTTAAAATGATTGCCGCAGCCAATGCGTTGAATCCTGGTGGCGTCCTCATTATTCACCCCGACACCAACCAAGTTAAAATGATCGCCACAGCTAATGCGTTGAATCCTGGTGGTGTCCTCATTCTGCACCCCGACACCGACCAAGTTAAAATGATCGCCGCAGCCAATGCGTTGAATCCTGGTAGCGTCCTCATTCTTCATCCCGACACCGACCAAGTTAAAATGATCGCCGCAGCTGATGCTTTGAATGATGATACCTTCCTCATTCTTTATTCCAGCACCGACCAAGCTAAAATGGTCGCCACAGCCGCTGCTTTGAATCCTGGTACCTGCCTCACCATTCGCCCCGACACCGACCAAGCTAAAATGGTCGCCGCAGCCGCTGCTTTGAATCCTAGCACATCACTCAACTTTTCCCCATCACCGACCAAACTAAAATGATCGCTGCAGCCAATGCTTTGAATCCTGGTACCTACCTCACCTTTCTCGCCAACTTCGACCAAGCTAAAATGGTCGCCGCAACCGCTGCTTTGAATCCTGGCACATCCCTCAGCTTTCACGCCAACATCAACCAAGCTAAAATGGTCGCCGCAGCCGCTGCTTTGAATCCTGGCACATCACTCAGCTTTTACCCCAACACCGACCAAGCTAAAATGATCGCTGCAGCCAATGCTTTGAATCCTGGTACCCACCTCACCTTTCACGCCAACATCAACCAAGCTAAAATGGTCGCCGCAGCCAATGCTTTGAATCCTGGCACATCACTCAGCTTTTACCCCAACAAGAACCAAGCTAAAATGGTCGCCGCAGCCAATGCTTTGAATCCTGGTACCTCCATCACCATTCACCCCAACACCGACCAAGCTAAAATGATCGCCGCAGCCAATGCGTTGAATCCTGGTACCTCCCTCACCCTTCACCCCGACACCGACCAAGCTAAAATGGTCGCCGCAACCGCTGCTTTGAATCCTGGCACATCACTCAGCTTTGACCCCAACACCGACCAAACCAAAATGGTCGCCGCAGCCGCTGCTTTAAATCCTGGCACCTTTCTTTTCATTTCCAGCACCATCAAACTAATTAAAATATTAGCCATGGTTGACCGTTTAAAACCAGACGTCCATATTATGATAACTAGCTGTATCCTAGATGGTATAAAAGATGCCCTCATCCACGTGTTGAAAGGACAGAATGCACTTTACCTAAGTCCCAATATGAATACACCCCTAATCCCTTCGATAAAGCAAATACTAGCCGACGTCACGGTTCAAGATCCTATTGCAGGGCCTATGCCATCGGTTACAACGGGCATTAGTGCAGGCGTTGGGCAAAAATATTTGGGCACAATTCCCTTATTACCCATGGCTCAATGCCCGCCCCAGTATTTAACAGTACCCGCCGTACCCCTCAATATCCAACTTAATTTAGTTCAACTC
>CANJHO010000054.1 GCA_947474165.1 Legionellaceae bacterium | reverse complement strand
TTAAGAGAAGGGAATCATCGCTTTCTTAAAGACACACAAATTCACCGCAGTCTTAAAATTGACATTAAACACACCGCATCAACCCAGCATCCCATTGCAGTTGTATTGGGATGCATCGATTCAAGGGTTCCGGTTGAAACTATTTTTGATATGAGCTTTGGTGATATTTTTTGTATTCGTGTTGCGGGTAACGTCGTTAATAATGATATTCTTGCGAGCATCGAATATGCGTGTCATATGATGGGTGCAAAATTGCTGGTCATCTTGGGCCATACCCGATGTGGTGCGATTCAAGCGGCTTGTGATGGGCTTGAAAAAGGGCACATCACCCAATTACTCTCTAAAATTCAACCTGCCATTGCTGCCGAACAATACACCACCTGTGATAGGACCAGTCATAACCATGAATTCGTATACAATGTGACAGAGCTTAATATTGCAAACACCATGCAGCACATCTACCAAAACAGTGCCATATTGCGTTTAATGACCGATGAAGATGACATTGGCATCGTGGGTGCGATGTATGATGTGAACACGGGTCATGTGAATTTTAAAGATTTTTCACCCAATGTCAGCCAATTTGGAAAGAAAAAAACGAGTCAACTCATGACTAAACTTCGAAAATTAATTGATTTGGCCTCTGAATAGGAAAATAAATGCGCGCTTCACAATGGCTATCAGCCACCCTTAAAGAAACCCCCAATGATGCAGAAATTATCTCCCACCAATTGATGTTACGTGCCGGAATGATTCGAAAATTAGGCTCAGGCCTCTATACCTGGCTTCCGCTTGGATTAAAAGTGTTGCGTAAAATTGAGGCCATTGTTCGTGATGAGATGAATAAAGCGTCTGCCATAGAAATCCTGATGCCTGCGGTACAACCTGCTGAATTATGGGAAGAAACCGGCCGCTGGGAAACCTTTGGTGGGCAATTATTAACAATGACTGACAGCAATGGCCGCAACTATTGTTTTGGCCCCACCCATGAAGAAGTCATTACCGATTTAATGCGACATGAATTACAATCCTACAAGCAACTTCCCATCAATCTTTATCAGATACAAACTAAATTTCGAGATGAAATAAGACCGCGATTTGGGGTCATGCGAGCCCGTGAATTTATCATGAAGGATGCCTACTCCTTTCATTTAAACCAAGATTGTTTACAACAAATGTATGATCGCATGGTTCAAACCTACTGCCGTATATTTGACCGACTTGGGCTTCAATACCGTGCAGTAGAGGCAGACACAGGCGCCATTGGCGGGGCCGTTTCGCATGAATTTCAAGTATTAGCCGATTCAGGTGAAGATTTAATATTTTATAGTGATGAAAGTAGCTATGCAGCCAACGTCGAACAAGCCCATAGCCTAATCCCTGAAAAAGCAATAACAGCGCCCAACGAATTAATCCAAAAAGTTGCAACACCGAATCAAACAACCATTGCTGATGTGGCTACTTTTTTAAAAATCACCCCGAGTCAAACCATCAAGACATTGATTGTAGAAGGGGTAGATGAACCCTTGATTGCCCTTATTCTAAAAGGCGATGATGAATTAAACGAACTCAAAGCCGCAAAGCACCCGTGGGTGAAGTCGCCTTTAACCTTTGCTGATGAAGCACAGATTAAAACAACGATTGGTGCACCCATTGGTGCGCTAGGACCAGTCCATCTCACCATACCGATAATTGCCGATCACCATGCTTTGGCCATGAGCAGCTTTGTTTGTGGTGCCAATGAAGCAGATCATCACTTCCTGCATGCTGCCTGGGAACGCGATGCTGCTGTGCCAGAAGCCTTTGATCTACGCACAGTGAAAGTCGGCGACAAGAGCCCTGACGGCAAAGGCACGCTCAAATCTTGTCGCGGCATTGAAGTGGGCCATGTGTTTCAATTGGGTGATAAATATGCAAAAGCCATGAATGCGGCGGTCATTAATGAAGAAGGCACGCTTCAAACCTTGTTAATGGGTTGCTATGGGCTAGGTGTATCCCGGGTGGTGGCTGCAGCCATTGAGCAACATCATGATGAAAACGGCATCATCTGGCCACAAAACATAGCCCCTTTTCAATGGGTGATCATCCCCATTAATGCCGAACGTTCCCCTGATGTAAAAGACACGGCTGAAAAACTGTATGAAACGCTCATTGAGCAAGGCATTGATGTTATGCTAGAGGATCGATCCGAACGTCCAGGGGTGCTTTTTGCAAACAATGATTTAATCGGTATTCCCCATCGACTGGTGGTGAGTGAACGCAATTTAGCGCAGGGAATGATTGAATATAAAGCGCGAGGAGATGCTGAAGCGAGCCTTCTGGCCCTAACAGCACTTCCTGCGTTGGTTCAGCGCTTAACTTTATGACTACTTGTCGTTGCTAGAAAAGCTACCGGTAGAGGATCGAGAAGCAGGCCTAATCGCGTCCTCATCATAGCCTGAATCATCGTCGCTTGTAGCATCTGCCGCATTGTCTTGAGTAGTGGGCTTACTATCGGTCGACCAAAATCCTGCACTATAATTTGAAGGAGATTTGGGCTCACCCTTCTTTTTAGCTCCCTGCCATACGTCATGGCCTTCGTCCATCACAAAAGCACCCGCTGCAGCTAGCCCAACACCGCTTGCAATCACAACGATACTTAGAGGGGTTAAACAACCAGCAACCACCATTGCAGCGCCAGTCAAGAGCATCACCGCCCCTAAAAACATCAATAACGCCCCCCTTAATTTTTCCCAAGGGTTGGATTTTTGATTGAAAATTGGATCCTCAAGCAATCTTATAACGCGAGCCTTATTGGCCTCGTCACCTGGGTTCTCAATGTGGTTAATACTACACACCATAATTTGCGTTAACTTGGAATAAGGAATATCTTGATGATTTCTTTGGAAGTCCTTCATGCAGGTTAAGACGACTTGACCCCTCTGATATAATTCTTGTGACATCATGTCTGAGCTATTTTTTAAATTCTCAATTTTTTGCTTAAATTCCGCTTGGTTGCTGAAATAGACGAAGGCATCAATATTTCGAATCTCACTTTCAAAATGAATATTATAAAAAAATTCAGGATTATGTTTAATACCACCTTGAATTTCATTAACCAAGCAGCCTAACTCCCTCTGATTATTAGGTGCTAATTGTATTGCCTCTTTAATTTTATTATCTAAATAAGTTTGCTTATCGAGGTTATGATTGGTTTTAATTTGGCTATCCAATGCCTCAAATTTTTCCAAAGATATTTCACCCCGGCTATCGATTAACCCTTCAAGCAACTGATTGACAAACTTTGAATTGAGGTCGACCTGAAGCGCCTGGGGTAAATCAGACTTGCTCACAGAAGTGGCCTCTTTTAAAGCAAGCTCCCCATTACTGAATGAAGTCGATATTCTTTGATCCAAGGGCGCCGTGGTGTTTTTAGTAATGTCTAAAACCCAAGTCCCAGGTTTGTCTTTGCGAAAAGCCAATCCAAATCCGCACAACACCCCATCATCATCACGATAAGCAAAGCGCAAATGCTTCAAATTTTGCGTCCATAAGTTCTGATATGCATTGGCTTCTTCCTGTATAGCCTCTTGCGTCTGTGGATCTTTCTTCAATTGATCCATTTTAGCGTGTAAAGCTACCACCTTAATCATGAAATAGGCAAAATATCTATCAATTGCAGACCCACCATCATAGTTTCCCTGTCTGTAATGCTCGGCAAGGACTGCTTGTGTTTGACAATGATGCTTAAAATCATCAAGGGTATGTCCCGTTCCATCGACCAATGCCGTTCTAGGCAAATCACGCCCTATCTTGGTGGCATTCTCATGACTTCCTTTATTAACCAAAAAACGTACATTGTCCTCTGGGCTAGTTCCTAGTGTATGTATTATATCGACAAAGCGACCTGATATTCTTCTTGGCATTGTGATCTCCATTAAAACAAATGATGTCTATGGGTAGTTTACTCATTTATTCTTAAGAGAATATTAAGCACATCAAAATTTCAACACACTAGCCAATAACTGACGCGTATAATCGTCCACTGGATGCCTAAAAACCTGCTCACAAGGTCCCATCTCAATCACCCTACCCTCACGCATGACCAACACCTCATCGGCAATATAGGACACAACGGCCATATTATGGGTGATAAATAAATAGGTTAAACCAAATTCTTGCTGCAGTGATTTCAATAAATTTAAAATTTGTGCTTGGACTGACATATCCAACGCGCTCGTGGGCTCATCACAAATCAACAGTTCTGGCCCTGTTGCCAGCGCTCGAGCAATGCAAATGCGCTGGCGTTGTCCCCCTGAGAATTGATGAGGATAGCGGTTAAGGCTATTCTGAGGTAAATTCACTTGATCCAATAGCGCATATTGTTTCTTCTGAATCACGCTGGCACCTAAACCCTGGGCCTGCATCCCTTCTGCGAGAATTTCATTAATCGTCATGCGCGGATTCATCGATGAATAAGGATCTTGAAAGATAATTTGCACTTTTTTACGGAAATTCTGTAATCCACGGCCTCGTAATTCAGCTATATTTTGCCCCTTAAAACAAACGCGCCCTGAGGTAATGGGGTGTAAGCGCAACATGGCCCGACTGGCTGTGGTTTTTCCACAGCCAGACTCACCAACCAAGGCCAATGTTTTACCTTGGGAGAGCTCAAACGATAATCCATCAACCGCTTTGCACACCGGGTGTGCGCGATGCAATAGACCATGATGCTCACCGAAATGCACTGAGAGATTCTCTACAGACAAAATAATCTCACCTGTAGTCTCTGAAATATCCCATGCTTTAGAATTCAATGACAAAGCCGGTGGCCTTTGATGCGCCGGATAGAGATGACAGCGCACTGAAACCGTGGGCTTTAAAGTCTGTAATAAGGGCACAACCTCACTGCAAGGAGAAAATGCATGGGCACACCGAGGATGGAAACGACACCCCGCCGGCATCGCATCAAGTGTGGGCACATTGCCTGCAATCGTTTGTAATTGTTTAGCGCGATTTTCAAAGCTGGGTAATGAATGAAAGAGCTGTTGTGCATAAGGATGGCGTGGGCCTTTAAAAAATAGCTTAGAAGGCGATGACTCAACAATTTGGCCCGCATACATCACACAAACCGTATCAGCCATGGCTTTCACAACCGCCAGATCGTGCGTAATCATCAACAAGCTCATTTGATATTGCGCTTGTAATTTTTTAAGTAAGGCTAAAATTTGTGCTTGAATGGTGACATCTAATGCGGTTGTGGGTTCATCTGCTATCAAAACATCTGGATTACAAGCCAACGCCATCGCAATCACTACCCGTTGTTTTTGTCCCCCAGATAATTGATGGGGATACTGATGTAATCGCAATTCGGGCTGAGAGAGCTCAACATCAGTCAACAAGGAGACCATCCGCGCATGTTCTTCAGCGCGCGTCATCTGTTGGTGTTCTTTGATGGCCTCAGCCAATTGCACCCCAATGGTTAAAACAGGATTTAAAGCCGTCATGGGTTCTTGAAAAATCATAGCCAATTCGCGCCCGCGCAAGCAACGCATCAAAGACTCAGGCAAATCAAGCACGTCATAACCCGCGACCAAGATATCACTTTTTTTACCATAAAGGGCATGGCGCGGTAAAAGCCGCATCAACGCAAGGGATGTCAATGATTTTCCACAACCAGACTCCCCCAGCAAAGCAAGGGTTTTGCCAGGCTTCAAACTAAAGCTCACCTCATCAATGGCCATCAATAGCCTATCCGGCGTTTGGAATGCGACACTTAGTTCTTTAATTTGCGCGATGTCAGTCATAGATCAATACGATAATGAGCGAATATCAACTGTAACAAGCGGGAGGGGAGGAAGGCAATTGAATGGTTAGTGAATATACAAACAAGGATGGGTTGGGCCAAGGCCCAACATTTTGGTTCGCTAAACTGCGCGCAGGTGAATTACTGGATCAACCGATAACCACCCCGCGTCGGTGCCACTTGATCGACGTGATCCGCATCGGCTTTTTCTTTGGCATCAATGAGCTCCGGTATATTGGGAACTAAATGCTTATTTTTATCAAACCAGCCCAAGTCCATCATGACTTTAAAAGAACGATGATCCCCATGATAGAGGGCATCTTCTATGACCTCAGCCAAATCATTGCCTTTAGGAAGACGAGATGACTTAAAAAAACCGGAATAAGCATTGTTATTAGCCGGAAATGCTTTTTGATAGGTTTCTTTAAAAAGATTAAATAACTGCTGCTCAGTCATCTCTCGGCTTGCTTCATTGACTTCCTGTTGCGGCGTCACTTTGGGCTTTGTAAACTGATATTGTTTCGAATATTTTTCATAAAATCTATTCGCGAGAATCGATTGTAAAGCCATACTGGGATGCACATCATCCCAAAACATATAGCCTGCCCCTGGAGAGGTGTGCGTCTTTGTTATTTTAAAATCTTTAGATGTGGTATAGGGTTGCTTTTGCTTCAACGGATCAAACCCATATTGTTCTGGACGATGGTAAACCTCATCCAAAGTTGAAGCAACATCAAACACTTCTATCGAACAGTCAGGGTGTTTCGATGCCAATTGTAAACAGGCTTGTTTAAACTTTGTATTAAAGTAGACGGAACAATCATCTGCATTTTTTTGTTCTGCTAAGCCTTTGTTTTGATACCTCGGCGTCAACCCTAAATTAGGTAAATTAAACAACACAAAATGTCGATAACCATGCTCTATTAATTCTTTGGCATTTTTTATACGTCCTTCAATGGCCTTATCAACCTCAGCATGACTGGGTCTTTTATTCACTGTAATTAAATCATTCGCACCTGACCACTCAACAACCAAGGTTTTTTGTTTTTCTTCAGGGGTGATCCGCTCAGCAATATCATCTGTAAAAACTTGATTTCTTTTTTGACCCAAGGTTGCTAAAACCAATCGACTAAAAAATCGACTCATACTTGAACTTAATGTCCATGAATAATCATGCGCCGTCAATCCGCCTTGTGCATAGCTTCTTGCAAGCACTTGGCCCTGATATTTAAACTGTAAATTATTATGCTTCAATTTCATATCGAGAGAATAACTCTTTTCAACAACCGGCCGAATGGCTTGATCCCCATCAATAACCCCATCAGAAATACCGGTTCGCAAATCATTTAAGCTGGCATGTCTAGGCAGATGCGCTTTTTTTACTGGGTTCTCAATCAATGCATCCACCGTAGCAGATGCCTCTTGTACTGATTGAGAATGAAATCCATGGCCTGATGGTGACTGACGACCCTCAACAACCTCTTCTAATTGTTTAATATTATAGTCATTGGCCAAATCAACCAATACCTGATCGCTCCAGGGAAAACCATTGGTAAACCTTCCTGCAGGTGATTTTTGCTTTAAATCAGCGAGCCTATTCATAGGAATAATCCCAAATAATCGTCGTTGATTCATTTCCCCTTGGTCAGACAAGCTATCACCCATGATGAGAAGACGCTCAATGTTTGCAGGTGTTGGCATAATAATAACCTTTTAAACTATCTTGGTGTCTAGATTATAACCAACAATTATTAAGGGAATATTAGGTGCTGTTGACAATTATTATCGTTTAACCACAGCGGCAGTCATTCTAGAGACACAAGTCATTTTCTTTGCTTCATTATAAATATCAATCTGCCAAACTTGAGTGCTCCGACCTAAATGAATAGGGCGTGCAATGCCCGTGACAAATCCCTCACTCACGGGCCTGATATGATTGGCATTAATTTCCATGCCCACACAATAATAAAGTGATAAATCTATCACCGCATTCGCAGCAGTACTGGCGATTGTTTCAGCCAGAACCACATTGGCACCACCGTGCACTATCCCTAAAGGCTGTTTGGTTCGCGCCGTTGCAGGCATGATAGCGGTTAGCGTGTCCTCACCCACTTCAATAAATTGAATGCCTAGAAAGTCTGCCAGGGTATTTTCACTGCGTTGATTGAGATCAAGTGGGGTAAATGCTTTAAACCATATCGACATGCAACAACTCCTTGAAAATTAATCTTCAGACCGGATACGACTGATACCAAAGCTGACTGCATCTTTAACCACAGCGATGGCAGCATTGGTCACCAAAGCCCCTGCAACAATCGTGGTGGCCGGAAGCGTGCCTAAATAAAAGGCTGTTGATAGCACAAGACTGGCTAAAAACATCACGCCAATCTCTAAAGCAAATCCCGCTATCGTTCTAAAAAAACTCTGCTGTGGCGCATCAAATATACTCGTAAAACCAATCGCAATGGCAAAGGGCGCAGCTATTGCTGCTCCTGCCAACCCGCCTATGGTTGCCGCTGTGGCAATCGAGCAGGCTTCATAACCCAAAGTGGTGAGCGCATAAACCCCGACTGCACCCTGAATGGCACCTGTCACACCATAGATAGCGGTGGTCAATGGTTTGAAAAAACAACTCACCCCGATTGAGCTCGCAATCACACCAGGTGTAAAAAATGGAATAGAAATCATCAGCTGGGCCCCCCATATTGCCTAGAAAATATTCAGATAATACTGATGGTCAATAGGGCTGTCAATGCTTCATCCAATAACCAGGGCTAAATCATGTGTGATCAAAATCAAACCATCTTCTTTAAGTCCAAGATCTTTTGATTATTTTATAAACGCGCTAGCCACATCCATGTCGCTCTTGAAAGGCATCCATGCCTTTCAAAGGTTTATAAAATAATCAAAAGATCTTGGACTTAAAGAAGATGGTTTGATTTTGATCACACATGATTTAGCCCTGATCCAATAACCCTTTTTCCACAAATTCATGGTACGTTCCTTTAACAAACTGAATACCTTTTTCTTTAGAAAAATAAATAATCTTCGTTGCAAATTTTTCGATAAAATACCGATTATGGCTCACAACAAGAAGGGTCCCTGTATAAATTTTCAATGCGTTAGCCAATTCTTCGATGGTTTCAACGTCTAAATGATTGGTAGGCTCATCGAGAATCAATACATTAGGCGCTTCAAGCATCACTTTGGCTAATAATAAGCGAGCTGATTCCCCCCCACTTAAGGATAAAATATCTTTGTGAACATCCTCTTTTTTAAATAACATTTGCCCTAGCACTTGTCTGACTTGTTGTTCTGTAGAACCCGCTGCATTATCGTTTAACCACCCCAACACCGTGTTCGAATGATTTAATAAATCATGGTGATCTTGTGAAAAATAACTCAATCGGATTTCACTACCCCAGTTAATTTCGCCCTCATCTTTTTCAACCAATGCCATCAAGACTTTAAGCAGGGTTGATTTTCCTTTTCCATTCACGCCCAACACTGCAATTTTATCACCGCGTTGAATCTCAAAATTAATCGACTCAAATAACAATTTTTCTTTATACGATTTCTTTAGATCTCGAATCTCACATACTTTCTTACCCGATGATCGAAGCGGCGAAAATTTAAAATGGGGTGCGATACGGGATGAATTAACCAAATCAGGGATTTCAACTTTTTCAATCATTTTAACCCGTGATCGGGCCATCGCCGCTTTGGAGGCCGTCGCTTTAAAGCGGTCAACAAAGCGTTGCATGTGGGCTACTTTTTCTTCCGCACTTTTCTTTTCAATGCTTTTTTGCTCATTAATCAATGCTTTTTCATCCAGAAATTTTTGATAATTTCCAGAGTATTTTCTAACCTCACCATAATCAATATCAAGAATTGCATCGGCTGTATTATTAATAAATTCAACATCATGTGAAATAAATACAAGCAATCCTGAGAAGTTGTTTTTCAAAAATTTTTCTAGCCACTGAATCGATACAATATCTAAATGGTTCGTTGGCTCATCTAACAATAAAATTGAGGGTCGCTGAAAAAGCGTTTGGGCGAGAAGTACCCGTAGTTTATAGCCCCCTGACAACGCACTGAGCGGCTTATCATGGTATTTTTCTGCAATGCCCAAGCCTTCTAAAATGCTTGTGATTTCACCCACGGCTTGATACCCATCATAATGAAGGATCGTTTCTTCAAGGGCTGCAAAACGATATCCTGTGGCATCATCCCACGTCTCGGATTGAAGGAGCTCATCGCGCTCTGATTGCGCGGCCCACAATAAAGGCTTTCCTTGAAGAACGACATCAAGAATACGCGTATTTTCATAACGAAATTGATCTTGTTTCAACCAACCAATGGTGGCATCTTTAGGGGTGGTAATATCTCCAAAACCCAAAGCCTCCTCGCCCGTCATGAGTTTAAAAAAAGTAGACTTTCCACTTCCATTCGCCCCCACCAGCGCATAACGACAATTGGAATTAAGGATCAAATCCACATCACAAAAAAGAACGCGATCCCCAAATGCCATGCCCACTTTATTTAATGAAATCATATCAATTCGACCTAAAATTAAACAGCTGCGCGCATTATATCACAAGTTGACAAAGTTAACGCTTTGGGGTGATTTTATCTTTGCCAATATAAGATTGAAGCACGTCTGGGATCAGCACACTGCCGTCTTTTTGCTGGTAATTTTCAAGGATCGCAAGCAATACTCGGCTTAATGCAATCGCCGTCCCATTCAAGGTGTAAGGGTAGATTTTTTTATTATCTTCTGTGCGATATTTAATATTTAATCGACGAGATTGAAAATCAGTACAATTTGAAGCAGAGGTCACTTCACCATATTTTTCATCAGACTCTCTACCCGGCATCCAGGCTTCAATGTCATATTTTTTAAAAGCCGCAGCCCCCAAATCACCTGCACAAATACGAACAACGCGATAAGGCAAGCCTAATTGCTGATAGATTGATTCTTCAATCTGTAAAATTTCCTCCAAGGCCTTGGCAGCCGATTCTGGCGTTGTAATTTGGAACAGCTCAATTTTTGAAAACTGGTGAACTCGATACAAGCCTTTGCTTTCCTTCCCGCCAGACCCTGCCTCACGACGAAAACAATGGCTTTCAGCCACATATTTTAAAGGCAGTTGTGCCTCATTGAGGAGTTCATCGGCATGAATTCCACCGACCGTTATCTCAGCGGTTGCAATCAAACTGAGATCTAAATCCTCCAAATTATAAATATTAGATTCCTCACCCCTCGGTGAAAATCCTGTTCCAATCAATACTGATTTTTTTGCTAAATCTGGGGTAATCAATAGCGTATACCCAAATTCTGCTGCAATTTTCATGGCAAATAATTTTAATGCCAACTCTAATAATACCGCTTCATTTTTTAAAAAATAAAATTTAGCACCGGCAACTTTTGTGCCACTATCAAAATCAATCAAATCAAGGGCCTTGCCAATTTCAACATGATCCTTCGGCACAAAATCAAACTCACGAGGGGTTAAATGCGTTCGTAACACTAAATTTTCTGCATCAGTTTCACCCATTGGTGTATCTTCCGCCAACAGATTAGGAATGCTCAACAACGCTTCATGATAAAGCGCATCCAGGGTTCTCAGGGCGTCTTCTTTTTGTGAAATGGCTGCATTTAATGCGCGTCCTTGACTAATCAAGGCCTCTTTCTCTGAGGGCGATGCGCTCGGGATTGTTTTTGCAACGCGATTGGCTTCGGCTCGCTGACTCTCCAAATCCTGCATGAATGATTTTCGTTCTGTGTAAATGGCTATCAGTGCATCCACATCAGCCACCACACAGCGTTTTTTTATACTCTCTTTAATTAGATCAGGATGTTCTAGTATGAATTTAATATCTAACATGTTAAACCTTGAATGGGGTCATTTATCAAAGTATGGAATTATGGGATGAGCGGCAGTTGAGATCAAGAAAAATTAAGAATTAAACCGAAGGCTTATCACTGGACCTTGGACAAACCACGATCTAATAATTTCACGACAGCGACGCATAACCTCCAAACATTACATCTAGCCTCACGGAATTAACTGAAGCACTATCATTTTCAGAATCAAGATTTCCTTCGTCTTGCAGCATTAAGGCACTACCACTTTCAACATCAGTATAAAAATCAGAAAGAGAATCAGGATGCTCTTGCTCACCCCCCCTTATATCTCCCCTCTCACGGGTACCCAAGGTCAAAGCGGGACTAGGACTTCTGCTTTTAAAAAATTTAAACCCAGTATTAGCAAAATAAGCGGGAGGAGTTGGGGAATGGGCTAAGAGTGACAGTAAGAGACTCTCTGGTGACATACTTGCCATCCCATCAGCAAAACAAGTAGGAGAGGCTGGGGAAAACGGTAAGAGGCACTCTGGTGGCATGCTTGCCATTTTCGTCCTTTTAGGCCCTCTCGAAGACTCTTCCAAGGATAATTCATAATCAAAGGACTGTTCCTCGTCTAACAACAGCGCCTCGTCTAAGAATAGTTCAGAATCAGAGGACTGTTCATCCTCAAACCGCAGTTCCTCGTCACTAATAAACTGTTGATAGGCATAATGGGGTAAACAGCTAAGAACAGCCGGATCATAATGAGGTGCAGAATCAAAAAGCAATTTCAATTTAACATCAAAAAAAGCTAGAACATAGGCGACTTTCTGGGGGTCTTGGGGATTAAGACGTACAGCGCGTCCAGCCACTTGACACAATTGTTTTGCCTTTCCTTTTTGCAGATAAATCACCCAATAGGTCTCATTATCACTAAACCCCACTCTTCCCATACCTTTACATATCAATATTTTGGTTGGATGGTCACAACGGTGATAATTTTTATAGGCACGTAAATTATCTTCACTATCCGGATCATCAGAGTTAATTTCAAAGCTTGGAATATTTTCTTTAGCTAGTTTCTCCTTTAATTCGGCTGAATAATTATATCCTTTTGCCGTATTAGGCACATAAAATATCCCTTTACGCTCCTTTAAGAGCATCCCATTAGGTAATCTATGGTTTTGCATAAAATGACCCGCTTTCCCAATGAACTCTTTAACATGATCTAAACTCCAATTACAGGCAAATTTTCGCAATACGCAAGGTGCTAACTGTTCCTCTTCCACTGCTTTTTTTCGAGAATAACCTATTTTAAACTCATCACCAGCATAAGCACGTTTGGGGGGAGTTGCCGATAATTCAGCAATAAATGAATTATTCATGTTTTTGTATATTTCTTGAATAAAAGAACGTATCAAATGCGATTCATCCACTAACAGCATGCAAGGATTTTTATAATGTTCTGCTCGCCTATCCTGTGATTTAAATAATCTTTCAAAGCTAGCTTGACAAATAATCAGTACAACAGGCTGATTTTTTAAACTTTGATTATGCAATAAAACATCCGCACTCACGGAAGTGAGCGCTGAATCTACTTTTACAATTTGAGCCAAATTAATGCGCGATTTGAGAGACTCGGGAAGCTTCTGAACAAGGCCTATAAAATCTTCATAAGCCTGTTTAACTAAACTCATATAGGGAGTAACGATAATAACCGGGCGTTGACTCCCGGTTAATAAAGCGCAGATAGCTAAATATATTTGCACATAGGTTTTTCCAGTGCCCGTTGCCATGTCTATAACTCCCTCGCAACACCGACCTACTGCTCTTTCTTGGCTTATCAACGTATTTATTTCGCTTAAAAGACGAACTTGATAAGGACGAAAAATAGTTGCAAAAGAGGAATCTTCATTTGCACTGTGAATTAGCGCTGTTAATTCTTGACTAAACTTAGTAAAAAACGCTTGATCGGTTATAGAATCAATTTTTGTTGGTTCTATAAACGGTATACCATTTGCCCAAGCATGCTCCTCTAGCAGTGAAACGCCCTCTAATATTGTTTGCGATTTCAAACGGCGCTGAATATAGTTCTTTACGACCGTTATTAATTGGGTATGCGTATTTTTTATGTACTCAAAAAAAGTTTCATGCGCCTCATTACTAAGTATCGATAAACCGGACTCACCAAAAATATCGACATCTATTCCACAAATCGCATCGATAGGTCTTACCACCACCCCAGCAAGGAATACATTTCTATGTGTTTTTGAGCGCGTAATGGCAAGCTCTGTAGGGGAAAGTATTTTATAGCCAAGATACCTACCTTGACACAACTGATCGAAGAAAATTTGAAAATAATAATCTTCTCCCCAATAAGCATTCGCTGATGCTGGAAAAAATGGCATAAACCCCGCATTCAGGTTTTCTCCCAATAGCGCATCTAATCCTTGCAAATCAAACAAGAATAATTTAGAACCCAATTCGCTGCGCGAAGGATTTTTAACTTTATGCATCTGGCGAGTACTTAAACTGCCGCATAGGGTTTTTTGTTTGTTAATTTGCGCTGCGATATAACTAAAAGCAGCCTCCCAGGTTGCTGGAAATTGTTCTTCAGACTTAAAATGCAGTTGTTCTATATTATCATCGGCCATGAGGGCATGGGAAAACCCAAAGTCTCTATGCAAAAACAAACTGAATATAAACGCTGCAATACGTCGACTATTAATTAAACCTAAATTTTCATAGCGACCATGTGTTGGGGACTCTAATTTATCGAGGACTAAAAGATCTAAGCCCAACTCTACTACCCCATGGAGGGTTGCATATTCCTCTCGGGTTATCACTAAAATAACACGCATACTTGACCCCTCTTCACATTGAGGCACATACGCATTAAGACCACGTCCTGCAAAAATGAACATAGGGTTTTGTTTTTCTTGAAGGTCTTGATTTTTTGTATAAAAACTTAATTCTATCGCTAAACCAGCAATATCCTCTTCAGATTGTTTCAATACTAGGCAAGGGTCTTGGCTTAGAGAGACTTCACCGGTAATTCTAGACGAAGATTCCAGGCAGTGGAGTTGTTTTAATACTAAATTATGTTCTAACACAGAAGGATTAGCAGCAGCCGCCGCGCCTTCTAGGTATGATTTCTGAGGCAAATCAGGTATTGTGCCATATCCATATTTTGGCGCCACACCGGCTACTGGCCGCCTATGAAAAGTCCGTGGCTTAGGATTAGCCCATCGGAAAGGAGAGGTTGCTGAGCTTATAATATCGTTTACATCTAAGCCCTCCTCGTCCATATACTCACCTAACTCAAAGTCAACTATTGAGCTTGCTGCGCTTTCTAAGTCTCGCGAAAAAGAGGGTCTGGAGCAATAAAAATCGCCTAAGGCTGCACCATCCTCTTCTTCAATATCCATATCCTCCTCTACCTCAATTAGTCTTTCTTTGCCTTTTGATACTGGTTCCGCCTTACCACTATCCTCATCGTCCCAGCTCATCATATCCTCGTGAACTACCAGGCCAGATTTTGCGCTTGCTTTGCTTATTGATACTAAGGAAGGTAGAGGGCGATCCAATCTCTCAGATACAGCCGCTAATTTAGAAAATAAACTTTCAGAGGATAAGGATTCCCCGTCCACATTAGTCAAGGTTGAACTTACTTTACTTTTTCGTTTTCGCGATTCTTGCATATCAGAAGAGGCATCCAATAACGCAGGTACAGAGGCTGATGGATGACGTAAGCTTTCAAAGTCTAACAATTGCGCTTTCACGTTCTCCATTATTTCTTTTTGAGTGTCACTGAACCTGCGACATAGTAGGACAACACTTCCCCCTTTATCTCGTTGAAATTCAGAATGATCCCTAGCTTCCTGGTAGTGCTTAGTTGTCCATACCAGGACTCTAACCTTTGCAGAACATAAATTTAGGGCAGCATTCCAATGCTGTCTATAAATACCTTCAGATAGCCTAAAAATACAGTCTTTCCGCAAAGTCTTCATCACCTTCTGAACAATCAAAGCATCACAGAACTGCCCTAACTCGAGCATAGTATTAGGAGGCAAAGCGCTAGCTGCTGCCAGTATACTAGCCTCTGGCATTCGTGTGTCGAGTATGAGTCCGCTGAATGGAGTTAACATACCCGCTATCATCTGAATAAATTGTTCGTCATTAGTTTTTCCTCTCAACTTAAGTAAGCTGCCAGGCTTTAATAACATAGCTACTTTAACAAGATGATCTATGGGATGATTGGCTGAAAACTCTAAAATTCCACCCACGCCCAATACCTTGGTTGCTTCAAGGATCGGTTCCCATAATGTAGCCTCATCAAAAAAAAGTTTTGATTTTATTTCTGATATCTGTGAAGCAACCCAAGCTATAGTCCTTAAACTTGGTTTTATTAGGGTTATCGCCTCATTATCCTTGTCATATGAAAAAAGATCAGTGCCGCGTGCAACCACTGTTTCATTTGTATCTCCTGGTTGAGAAATTCCTAAAAAGCAGGTAACTGCATGTGTGAGCTTAGAGCAATATCTTACAATATGTTGGACTGAGGTAGTTTCATCAAAATAAACAACGCACCCTGAAGACAACCCAGAAAAAAAAAGATCCAGTTTTTCATGGGTTATATTTGGGAAAGTAAATTTCCCCCCTGCGTTTATTAAATCCAATACAGCACTTAAACTTAAGCGCTCTTCTTTGATTTTTTTAGTAGTTATTTCTATTTCAGGCGATGCTGTTTTATTAATGATATACATAAAATAATCTCATAGTAATTTATCTTCCGGGCTTACGCCCCCTTAAAGACAAGTAAAACTTAACTCTCGACCTCATCAGCACTTCCAAGGCCATCTTGAACCATGTGAGGCATTAAGCATAATTATCCCAGGATGTATAAAAGTTAGTGTTCACCTTGGGCAGCACTAATACAAGGTTTCACTGATACTGTTTTTCTTTATTATTGACCACATCCAGCAAGTCATCCCAAACCTAAGTACGAGCTAAGGAGAGGGATCTCCTGACGATGGTACTGTGCTAAGTGTCTATCTCTCGCTATGCTTCTAAAATGAGGTTCTGGGAAGTTACCACAAATCCAAGAATTATATATAAAAAAACCTAGAAGTCAATCATTTGGTCAACAAGCTCAAAAAAAGGCTTGCGTAATATTCAAGCCGGTCTTCCCAGTAACTTTTGAACACTAAGGAAAAAGGGTACCCCCACCCGTTAAGCGCGCTGTCTCTTCTACACAAGTGCCACAGACATAGCTAAACGACTCAACATTATACACGAAGAAAATTATCAGGCTGGAAGAGCGGTTATCATTCGAACTGTGTGCATCCTGACCAAGATGGCGCGGAGAACAGAACTACCGGACAAGGGCGCGGGCACGTAACTTCAGATCGGCGTTTGTCATAAGTCCAGTTATCATCAACCCAAATTCGGATTAGTGAGCGAATCGCCCGGCTTCTTGAACGAGAAGGGTACTTGGAAAAGGACTCGGAGGAAGGGAGTCTGCTGCTGGATGGTTTTGACGATGATGTGATAAACCATCTTCAAGGTAGCTCCATCACCTACCGAATCGCCATTGGTTCACAACGTGGCAAAAAGGTTTTCACGTTAAAGACTCTACCAGCCAGAGATGATGAGGTTGACGAGATAAATGGTCAAACGCTGGCAAAAGGCGGAGGATTTTCGCTTCATGCCGGTGTTAGTGCCAAATCCCATCAGCGAGACAAAGTTGAGCGATTATGTCGCTACATTGCAAGACCTGCGGTATCCACCCACCGAATGGAGCGTCTGGCGGATGGTAAGATCAGTCGAATTGAAGACGCCTTATAAAAACGGAACGACCCATGTGCTATTCGAACCGCTGGATTTCATTGCCAGATTGTCAGCCCTGGTACCCAAACCCCGGTTTCACTTGACTCGTTTTCACGGAGTATTTGCACCCAACAGCGCGCACTGCGCCAAAGTGACAAGTGACGCAAAAGAAAAACAAGCACAAAGAAGTGCTAAAACAAAATCTCTCCCGGAGGCTGAAGACCGCCGTGGAAAAATGAACTGGGCGATGAGATTAAAGCGGGTGTTCAACATTGTCAGGGGCCAGTGAGAATCATTGCGTGCATCGAAGACAGACAAGTGATTAATCAGATTCTTTCGCATATTAACAAGCAAGGAGACCTTGTACCAGTCACGTCATCATCAGGAATTCGAGGGCCTCCGAACAACACAATATTCCAGTATTTCAAAATTTCTGGCGACACGTTGGTACAAGAAAAATAAGCAGGTAATAGCCCTGCGGTTTGTTATCGCCCGAAATCATATATGAGCGTAATTTACACATAAAACAGTAGTGTTATCGGGTGAATACTAACGATTTTTCCTGAAAATAAATTGAATGCTGATAAATTGATTCAGATTTTAAGTGATAGACGGAAAGCAATACTTTTGGAAATTAACAAACAGGCCGTTTATATTACCTACACTCGGAACACACACGCCATCAACCCCACCAAACCTTGCTTTATCAGGTTATCAAAGAGCATTACCCCGAATTTTTATCCCATCAGTCAGAATTAGACAAGACTACAGTGGCCTGCTTAATAACAAGGCAGAATACCAGACGTGTTTTATGTGACTCTGTTTTGTTAGCGGTGTTTATTGATGTAATGATTTAATTGATTCGTATTGTGTGGAAATTCTGCCAGTATTTTTTTGTCTTGGGTAATCAACGGAACGTCAAATTGTTTAGCCAAGCTAACAAACTCACAGTCATAGGCTGAGCAGTTTGATAGATTAACTAAATTCAGCACTGCTTCTGATGAGGGTTGATATTCATTTTCTATCATCAAATGTTCAGCTTGATCAATAATATCCAGAGCCTGTTGTAGAGAAACTATTTTCTTACGCAAATACAGTGCCAGTACATTTCTAAACTCAGAGCGCCATAATAAGGGAGCAGCCCAATTACAATCAATATATATAAGGGATTCAACAGAGGAAGTGTGCTCACCTTGAATATAAAGGTAAATTAAAATGTTAGTGTCAACAATAATCATAAACGCCCCTGTTGCTTGGCATTGTTAAGGATCTCCTCTGTAAGATCAATGATTGGGTTTTCTTTGACGCGTAAAACGCGCGCTTTTAAAAGAATATTCTGGGCATTGGCGCTGCTTTTATTCACAACCAGAGCCAGGCTAACAATAGCTTCGCTGTTAAGACTACGACGATGCAGGATCGCCTGCTGTTTTAAATCTTGATACAGGTCATCCGGCATGTTTTTGATTGTGAGTGTTGCCATACATTAATACCTCCAAAACGGTTCCATAATGAAAGTATAGCTTGTTTTTCAAAGACAGACCAGCTGGATTTGCTTTGTCCTGATAAAAGAATATCAGTAACCATTCACCACGAAGTGGCTGATTGTGGTGAATGGTTACTTTTCGTTTTACTCAAGAAGAGCAGGAAAACCTGATGAAAAATTTTCAGAATCTACTGCAGCAGCAAGGGTTCTGGACTGATTTTTTTTGTGACCAAAAATGAGGGGATTACTGAGCATTATACCTGGCCCAGGCCAACCTCAATTACTTGCATAAGAACACATGCCAATGGCGGATTGTTAGCTGCTATGCGTTATGGTTTTGCCCACATGCTAAGCAAATAAGGAGCGCGCTCTATCCTCAAAGAAATCAGGGCTGCGTTCAAAAACGATTGATCCAGTATTACTGGTTACTTTGGTTATTTTTCTTGCAAAATAGGCAGCAGAATAACGATTCGGATTAGTAGGTGTAAAAGGGTAATGTTGCCATTCCCCGTCATCATTGCGACAATTGATATTAAGTGTGCAAATAAAGTAAGAAGTTAACATTAAGCTCGTTCTTATATCTTCTTCTGCAAAAGCTACAGCCTCCTCATAGGTTTCGTAAGCATGAATTTTTGACATACCATTAATATCAATTTCTCCATTTACCATTAGTTCAACAAATTTTTCCCCGCTCCCAGAAGCTAATAGGACTATGTAACAAGGACCTTGGATGCGATTTTTTCTTACTTTTGGGAAGAAAAACAAATAAGAATTAGCCGCATCCCCAGGGATGCTTGCAGCCACTTGTGCCGGGCGGAGTCGTAAACAATCCGCATAATAATCTTTTAATCCTACTGAAAAATCTGTTTTTAATTTATCCACAGGACCTTTTGCATACATGACAATGGACTGACTCGCATCCTTAAGCAATTCTGATGTGGTTGCACGCAATTTATGTGCATCAACATAATGATGAATATTGGTAAAATTACACAGTGTAATCTGTATATTATGTGCTCTAAGGAGCTTTGTTAATCTCCTGCATGCACTCATATTCATTAAATTAAAATTAATTTGAATAATAGAAACCTTAGCCAGAGCTTGTTTGCATGTGTCATATCGGGCTTGAGTGGTTAAGAAATGGTATTTACCTAACGATTTATATCCGCATGAATTTTCACCCAGAATTCTATCGGCATAAACACTGAGACCTTTTCGTGAAGGTAATTCATCTCCAAG
>CANJHO010000053.1 GCA_947474165.1 Legionellaceae bacterium | reverse complement strand
TGCAATATAATTAATAAACTCATTAGCGCTAATATCATCCATACAAAGCTTCGCTTGTTTGATGAATTCCGGCGTCTCAACCACAACCTGTAAAGTTATTTTTCTTTTCATGATTTAATCATAGCCCCAACGGGGTCGATTGTCAACCCCGTTGGGGTTTAAGACGCCAATATAAATAGTGTCTTAAAAAACGACGATTTAATGAGACATTAACATTGCAAAAGTATAATGCCGTGTTTAAGCACCCTACCCTTTCCCAAATTCTCATCTCCTTATCAAATGCTCATAAAGTCGTAAAAAAATGAATATCTGATAGCAGATAAAGGAAATCAATAGGCAATTTATTAATCGATCCGGTATAGTGGACCCCATCGAGTTAATAAAACGGGGGTTTTTTTAACCCCCTGCCCTTCTTTTTTGGATAACGGAATCGTCACTCTAAATTAGTTAATAAATATCGCAACTAATTCAAAGTTAATCTATTACTGATTTTAACGAGTTAATTTACATCAAATCAGCATAAACAGACGCATTTATTACTTCTTCTTTTTAACGGCATATCTAAAGCTTACTAAAGCAAGATGGCGAGTAGATCATAGCCGGATAAATTTATCGACCCCTCTTTTTTAGACGATCTTTCCCAGAAAAAATAAGCCTCTTTCTTCAGGTCATTTTTATTTTTTCTGGTGCAATCCAATGCACTTTATTATTCCGCCACTCACAAATAGGATTACCTGCCTGTTTATGTTTAAGCAATGCCTCATGAATCCCCGCTTGAATGATTTTCGTTATCTTAGCGGGATTATGAAATGCCTTTGAAATTTCATCATCTGCTGGACAAGTGTTTTTAATTCCCATGATATCCCTCAAATAATTGCTGCCAAATGATTTTATTTTCTACAATTATATCATTATCTTTGAATTCTGACGCAATCAAATTTAATTGATCAGCATCAGAATTGTCATAAAATTGCCAGGAGTCAGTAATAGGTTCATACAAGTTAAAAAAATTTTTAAGTCCTGCATGGTAGCGCCGTCTAATGGTTGACTCAGGTACAGAATGCCCGCCCATCTTAATCCGCTCCTGAACACGAGACACAGCAAGCGCTTCTGTTTTTAACCATAAAAAAATAAGATGGAATTGATACCCCTCTTTTTTTAAACGAGCTATCCAAGGTGCAAATGTTCGACTGGCGAGTGTTGTTTCAAATGCAAAAGTTACTCGCTCTTCTGCAAGCTGATGAATACGACCTAACATAACGCGACCCGCCTGAATAGCCACCTTTTCTGGTTGAAAGGCACATAGCCCTTGTGCAATCACATCTGCATTTACAAAATTATCAATGTGAACAGCGTTTTGTAATAACGCGGGCGCTGCTGTTGATTTTCCTGAGCCATTTGCGCCTGCAATGATTATCAAATGTGGCATTTACGTATCCCATTAACTTGTTGTTGTATTAGTCATGAGCCAACAGCCTCGCTCAATAACTTATATACTGTCGATCGGCCAATGCCAGCCTGTTTTGATATCTCTGTCGCACCCATCCCAGCAGCTCGCAGCGACGCTATTTTTGCTCGATCTATTGTTCGCTTGCGGCCAAATTTAATACCTTTAGCCTTGGCATCGATCCGACCTTCGTTGGTTCGCTCTAGAATTCGGTGTCGTTCTGCTTGAGCTACTGCCGACAGGATGGTAACAACCATTCGTCCCATAGCACCTTCCGTGCTGATGCCATCATCAATAAAACGAATAGAAACGCCCGCCACATCAAATTCTTTAATCAATTGAATCATATCGGCAGTATCCCGCCCAAGACGATCCAATTTTTTAACCAAAATTAAATCACCCTCTTCGACCTTCAGGCGCAATAATTTTAATCCATCTCGCTCAGCATGACTACCCGTAGCAATATCTGTAAAAATTCGATTATCTTTGACGCCCGCTTCTTTGAGCGTGGCAATCTGATTGTCGAGTGATTGTTGGCTAGTTGAAACACGAGCATATCCAAATAGTCGCATCGCTTAATGTGTCCTATAAATCGGTTAATAGACAAAGCGTCTATTAACCATATAAAATACGATATTTTAGACATTATATTCTTAGTTAATTTACACGTCCATTAACTTATAATATTTTAGACAAATGGTTTTGCGTATTTTTGTAACTATACCTTAGCCTAACTATCTCACGCATAGGAATAGGGGTTTTTAACCCATCACCCGCTTAACAGCATCTGAAAAAAATAAACTCATGTAGATTGATGTTGGACGAGCTTCATTTTTTCCAATACATTAGGTGCAACAATTAAATTAAGTAACTTTATTAAATGCAAAAACAGAAACAACAAATAGGTGAATCACCTAACTTAAGAAAACGTTTGCAGAATTTTGATATAGACATGTGGCGCTATCAAACAGAAAAAAGCTTTGGCTGAAAAAGGATATAGTAATGAGCAGTCTGACAAAATCATTATACGCGGCTATTCAAAAAAATCTGTCGAAGCACTCCTTTATGGTCTAATTGTCTTATATGATAGGCGTATTCATAACGAACAATAAAGACGAAAATACCTGTATTGAATTTTCATAGAGGGGACTTGATCCATAGATTAGGCTTTAACTTGAAATTGGGAGTAGCTACTCGACTAGTGTACATTAAAAGGTTGAAAGAATGGTTGCCAGCAGCTTTTCTAGCACAGGGATTAAATAAGTTTCACTGACAGTGACTTGACATCAGTTCATTTTTTATATAATCTGCTCATTCATGCGGAAGAGTTTGGTATTAACCAACGCCGAAGGAGCAAATTCCCTATAAACTCTCAGGCAAAAAAGACCGTTTGAACTTAAAACTCTGGAGAGTAAAAGATTTTCTTTTCACCGAAGAAGCAAGCCACTAGGCGAAACTTTCAGGTTCCATGACAGAGAGGGCAAAATTATTTTGTTTTCTTTAAATAGTGGAGCCAGTCATGAAAAATGAGTCATCTCAATATACATTAAAAAAATATTCACAAGTAGCTGCATCATTTGCCACAGCTAAATTAGGTCTTTTATTGATAAGACATCCGATACGTGTTATCGAAACTAACAAGCAGGCTTTCCCTAATATTTCAAATAGCCAACTTATAAAAAATATTTATAACAATCAAGGCATTAAGGGTTTTTATCAATCCACCCTGACTTCAATTTTCAGAGTTTTACTTTCAGAATCATACCGAGGCCCGTTAATGATTGAGGTCCCTAGTTATGTTGGACGTCATTTAAAAAATAATGCTATTGGTAATGAGCACATTTTGATACCACTCATTGCTACGCCATTAATTTCCAGCATTGATGCCGCATTAACTTGTCCGCTATTGAGGATGTCAACGCATCAGGTAACATATGGGAAAAAAATATCGCTAGTAGAGATAGCATCTGATTATTTTAAAAAAAATGCGTTTAAACAGTTCTACCGTGGATTCAGTCCCTTGCTCATTCAAACAGCCAATTCATGGGGCGTTTTCTTGATTTTGGATGATCTTAGTAAGTTTATTATAAAAAAACATTGTGGTGAAATCTCTTATTCGGCGCTCACTCTCTCTTCCATATTGGGAGGCCCAATACAAACCATGATGAATGTTGCTCCTGATACCATTAGAGTACAAATGCAGAAGTCAGACAATACTTCACAGGGTCTTGTACAGAGTACAAAAAATATAATAAAAACGAATGGCAGAAGCGCTTTATTTTTCGCATTACCACATAAATTTTTAGGTAGCATCGTTGCATATGGTTATAAAAGTTTCCTGCGAGAATATTGGACGAATAAAGACGCAGTGAATGCGACTTCTAACTATAATGCAACAGGAGGGAACCCTACATTTTTTGCGAAGGAAACGACAAAAATTGCTTTCTCAGACTATGCCGAAAAAGACAAAGCCGCAAATAGCGGAATTAAGAAATAATATCTTGTTCGTACAAGCTGAATGAAATGAGACTGAAATATTCGATAATGTAACACCTTCTGGAGCACAGACTGTCATGAATTGCAATCGTAACATCCTAAAATTAGCCTTTGCACTCTGTGTAATAACCATGGGGGTAAATCTGCATGTACCACTCTATGCAGCGTATGCTCATAGTGACGGCTATGGTTTGATAGCGACTACTATCGCTTTTTCTTGCTACGTCGCCGGTATTTTACCCGTACTATTGGTATTGGGTGGCTTATCTGATCGTATCGGTCGTCGACCGGTGGTATTAACGTCCATTACGCTTTCGGCTTTAGCAACGGTATTGATGTTAGCATCGCCTCATATTACCACGTTAGCAATAGCACGGTTGTTATTGGGTATAGGTACAGCACTCATGTCGGCCACTGCAACCGTTTACATGATTGAATTATTAGATAAACAAGATGCTTCAGTGGCTGCTAACTGGGTAACCGCAAGTACCTCTATCGGATTTGGAATAGGTCCAGCCCTGACGAGTATATTTTTATTCTCAAGCAACACATTATCCCCCTACAGTTTCTGGTTACATCTGATTTGCTCAGCCTTAGCATTTGCATTTTTGTGGAAAATGCCAGAGCAAGCTGAATATGGGATGAAAAATCCAATGTTGCGCCTACCATACTTCCCTAAGGGAGCGGTGTGGTTTGGTAGTGCTGTTTTACTTGCATGGGCAACGACAGGATTGATTATATCAGTGCTTCCCTCTCTTCTGGCCTTCCATAATTTAGCGCATTGGTCATGAATTTCAACGTTGATAGCGATTAGTTGCGGATTGTTATTTCAGCCACTTGCTCGAAAATTAGAACCCTCTTATTCGACACGGATAGGTTTAGCGATCCTTTTGCCTGCTTATGTTTTATTAGCGTGGGGCGCTTTGCACGGAGTGCTTCTTGCTGTGCTATTTGGAGCATTGGCAGCTAGTAGTGCTTGCTACGGTTTCGTATATCTTGGCGGACTTGCCGGTTTTTCCAAGCTTGCTAACGATCAGCAGGCGAGAGCCAGCGCCGGATTCTTCCTCATGGCTTATTTGGGTTTTAGTGTGCCAGTCATATTTACTGGATTGCTCGCGGATATTTACGGCCGCACCACTGCACTACTAGTTTTTGGAGTGTTACTTGCTATCGGCATAGTCTTTGTAATTCGAGGTCTGCGTAGTGTGGCAAGCAAACAGAGTAGTATAAAAGGGGTAGACAATCAGGTTTTGCCTTTTGCTGTTAAGAGTTGATTAATCTGTAACAGTGATAAATCAGGTCATACAAATTTTAATCAAGCGCGTTTTGTAAAATGTAATTTAGCGGGTGTTAATTTAAAAGAGTCTAGTTTATGCGAAGTATGCTTTGACTCTTGTGACTTAAGTAATGCCCCATATAAGGAAAGATACGATATATTTATTACAGATCGCACACATGATCGTGAAAAAAAACTCATTTCTGGAAATGATGAGGTTTCAACACATTCGTCTTTATGGTTTTTTAATACCTCGGTTAAGATGAATAGCCCTGACAATTTGGTTGCTCATTCATCTGCTCCTTAGCCGTTTCTACTTTGGTTTTTTGTCTCTTGTGTTTGGCGCTAATGAATAAGGGGTCTAAAGCTATGTCTAAAGACGCGAAGGTTTTAAGTAAAAGTGCCCAGAGCGTACAAAATGCGCTGACTGAAAGAGGGGTGGCATTTGAGGTTGTTGAGTTATCTTCTATACTGCGCGCGCAGTATAGCGAAGGATCTCAAATTGACCATATCCGAGCCATACTGAGGAGATCCTTCACTGTGTTCAGTGATAACGTATATGCAGTTTGATAGAATAAAAAAAGAATTTATCCACAACCTGGGGAGTTACTGCTCCAGTAATAAACACAAATATTGTTCTGCTTGTTCAAAATAGCTATTTTCCAATACAAAAACTAGAAAAAATCTTACCCAAGAGATCATCGGATGTGAACTCACCCGTAATTTCACAAAGTGCTTGATGAGCAAGCCTTAAATCTTCTGCGAGTAGTTCACCTGCTCGGTGGGTAGATAACTGCTCACGACCTGCCAAAAGAAATCTGGTGGCCGTATCCAGTGCCTGAATATGACGTCTTCTTGCTAAGAATTGCCCCTCCGCAGGCTGATACCCAACCACGTCTTTAATACAAGCCTTTAATAAAGGGATCCCTTCACCTGATTTTGCGGAAAGATAAATCGTATTTTTTTCGCGCTTAGGCGCTTGATTGAGTGCGTCTATTTTATTATAAACATAAATTACAGGAACATCGTGGGGGAGTTCAGCACGAATGGCGTCGTTTAAGGCGGTTAAGCCATCTTCTTTATGAGAGGCATCGATTACCATCAATAAACAATCCGCACGTCGTACCTCCTCCCAGGCGCGTTTTATTCCCTCTTTTTCAATCAAATCTTCACTGTCTCGCAAACCTGCTGTATCAATCAAATGCAAGGGAATCTCATCGAGCAATACATGCTCTCTCATCACATCGCGAGTCGTGCCAGCAAATGCTGTGACAATCGCCACTTCTCGACCGGCTAAACAGTTTATCAGGGTCGATTTACCTGCATTTGGCCGCCCTGCAATGACCACAGATAAGCCTTCTCGCATCAATACCCCTTGGCAAGCATTCGTGCGAATGCTATCTAGGACTTGCAATACCCCTTCTAACATATCCGAAACTTTGCCATCATTCAAAAAATCAATTTCTTCCTCAGGAAAATCAATGGCTGCCTCAACAAATAAGCGCAAATGAACCAGTTGTTGATTGACTGCATTTATTTTTTCCGAAAAATCGCCCATGAGTGATCGCACCGCCATTCGTGCGGCCGTTTGTGAGCTTGCTTGAATTAAATCAGCAATCGCCTCAGCTTGTGTCAAATCAATTTTATCATTAAGAAAGGCTTGCTCAGAAAATTCTCCTGGTCGTGCCATGCGTGCACCCAACTGAAGGCATTCACTGAGTAATTGATCCAATACAATAGGGGCACCATGCACTTGAAATTCAATGACGTCTTCACCAGTAAACGAATGTGGCGCTTTAAAAAAAAGCAATAGTCCTTGATCTAGGATTTCATCTGATAGGCTATAAAATGAGCCATAATGCGCTGTGCGGGGTGATATGGATTTTCTGTGGGTTATCTGTTGTGCAATTGTGAAGGCCTGCGATCCCGAGAGGCGGATAATCCCGACCCCACCTCGTCCTGGTGGGGTCGCTACCGCCACAATGGTATCAACGCTCATTTATTTTGCTACAGCCAATTTACTGTTGTTAGGCTTGTCTTCGCTATATTTTCGTGTGATATACCATTGTTGCAAAATGGACAACGAATTATTCACAATCCAATAGAGCACTAAACCCGCTGGGAAATTCCAGAAAAGACCCGTGAATAAAATAGGTAAAAACATCATGATTTTGGCTTGCATTGGATCAGGAGGTGCAGGATTTAACCTTTGTTGAATTAGCATGGTAACCCCCATGATCACCGGTAAAATATGCAAAGGATCCGCCATGGCTAAATCTTTTATCCAAAAAATAAAGGGTGCTTGACGTAACTCAACACTTTCTAATAACACCCAATACAATGCAATAAACACCGGAATTTGAATAACAATGGGCAAACAACCCCCTAAAGGATTTACTTTTTCCTGGCGATAAAGCTCCATCGTTGCTTGGCTTATTTTCGCTTTATCATCACCATAACGTTCTTTCAGGGCTTGCAATTTAGGCTGTAATTTTCGCATACCTGCCATGGATTTATAACTCGTCGCTGACAAGCGGAAAAAAGCAAGTTTTATCACAACGGTTACTAATACGATCGACCAACCCCAATTGCCAATAATCGCATAAGTCGCCTTCATCAGCGAAAACAACAACGATGAAAGAAACCAAAGCCATCCATAATCGACAGTTAAATCAAGTGATGGGGCAATTGACTTCAATGTATCTGTGATTTCAGGCCCTAAATAAAGGCGTGAATTGATTTCTTTTTGTTGCAAAGGGGCCAGCACAATGGGTTGGCTCACTGCACCAATCGTATAATCTCCATCAACAGCCCGGGTATAAAACCGATTATCGCTGTTTGGTGTAGGAACCCAAGCTGTTAAAAAATAATGCTGCTGCATGGCAATCCAACCGCCTTTTACATCCAGATCAAGATTGGCAGTCTCCATATTTTTAAATTCAACTTTTTTATAGCGATTATGGCCTGGATTAGAATAAGAAGAACCGGTATAAGAGCCCACGTGAAACATGCTTGATTTATCTTCTGATGGCGAACGACGCAACAGTTGCGTATTCATATAACCCTTCCAAGGAGTGGATCCCTCATTAGTCAAGGCATAACGCACATCAATCAAATAACTACCCTTATTGAATACAAAGGCTTTTTCAATCTGCAGTCCATCTTGATTTTTGCCTTTTAATCGGACAACCAATTGGCTTTGACCGGCTGATAATTCATAATGTTCAGATTCAGTGGTGTAATTCCCATCAGCATTTTCAATCACATTGTCTTTAACTAAAAATAGACTGCTGTTAGCAACATAGCGCTCACTCGCTGTATTTTTCAATAAAGAAAAGGGTTTATCTTTTTCGGTAATACTAACAGGATAATCCAATAAATTGGCTGTAATAATATCACCCTGTTTTAAATCAATCGCTAAATCCAGTACATCCGTATGCACATGGACCAGCTGATTCGATGCAGTGGAAGAAGTGGCGGTCTCTGCTTCACCTGATGCCTTTGTCACAGGTTTATTATTAAGCATGCTGGCTGGCAACAAGTTACTGTCTGAAGTGTTTTTCTCGTTTGATTTAACAAGGCTTTTTGATTGCTGAAGCTCAGGCGGGTAATCAATTTGCCAATTCATCCACAAAAAATAGGCAACCAAAGCCAGGGCTGCGTATAAAATGACTCGTCGAATATCCATTAATGTTTCTCTTTGTTAGGTAAGATAGGATCGTAACCGCCTTTAGACCATGGGTGGCAGCGGAGCAACCGACAACTTGCGAACCATAAGCCACGAACGGCGCCGTAATGCGCTATGGCTAACAAGGCGTACTGTGAACAACTGGGATAAAAACGGCAACAAGGTTTTATGAATGGACGAATTGCATATTGATAAAGTTTAATCGGAAAGCCGATCACTTGCCGCATAATTTGTCCCATACACTACTCAATTTTTTGATTAGATTCGAATTTTCAACATTAGCAACACCACGTCTTGCCAATATAACAACATCCAACGCAGGTAACTGTCGGTTTCGAAAGGTTTCTCGCAACAGACGTTTGACTCGGTTCCTATCATGCGCTTTAGCAATCATTTTTTTAGACAATGCCAACCCTAATCGAGCATGACCCATTGTGTTGTTGCGATACAACACAATAAATTCTGAGCTTACAACTTTATTGGCTTGACTAAATACAGCATCGTAGTCGCTTTTTTTTAATAAACGACGGGTTTTGTTAAAGCCGTACACTAAGCTGATAAACGTTTTCGGCCTTTAGCACGGCGACGTTTAATGACCAAGCGGCCGGAACGGGTTGCCATGCGTGCACGAAAACCATGGTCACGTTTGCGTTTTAGGTTACTGGGTTGGAAGGTACGTTTCATAATGAACCTGTAATAAATTTTTCAGAGTGGGCAATGATAGAAAAATTTACACCCGCTGTCAAATATAAGTTTTTTTAAAATGTTCTGGCAGGTTATATCGCCAATAACTTGAACTTGGGTTGATGTTTTTTAGAGTTGAATTTCAGTTGCTATAATTATTATAAGTTAATTATATATCTTATTACTTATTATAAGGCGCGCATTTTCTGTGGTTAGTTTGTTTTTATTCTTTGTTTTCATGGTGTTAATTGAATTTTTTCCTGTTAGGGAGTAGTGGCTTAACCTGGGATCTATTCGATTGATAATCGGCGATTTATAAATTACGCCGGTTTATCCACGTCTTTTAATCGTGCTAAACCGTGACTTATACACAATTTAAATAGGTGATTGAATAGTATTGTGAATTTTATTCTGCTTAGGAAATGTTTTGAATAGGGGGAACTTTGAATAAAATTAACTTTTTTTACACTTAATGGGGCCTGCTTGGTACCGTTTTTATTTGATTTTGACTGGAAGAACAATAAAACTCGATTTATTTATAAATAACCTAAGCGCGCGTTAACACGCGGATCCCAGTTTCAATTCCCATTCCTTCTCAGTCGGTTCGGATTAATCGATTAAAACCAAATGGAAACCATATTAGAAAAAGGTCAGCAATTGCTGGAAAAAGTTATGAATTACGGGTTTTATACCACTCACTAATTATAATAAGTTAATATACTTTAAAACCTTATTATTCTTATTATGTAGCGCATTTCTGGTGATTTCCTCTAATAAATATATAAATTCATCGTGTTACAGCGATTTTATCTTGTTGATAACCTTATCATTTGCCCGTTAATTGATTTGGGGTAACTTGATTCCCTTTAAATTAAGTTAACTTATCCCCCACTTATGCTGGTGTTTCTACCGATGTTATACACGGCTAAATTTTGTTCATGTAGGCAGTCTATGATTTCTTTGTTACAATCTTAAGAATTCCCTGTGAGTATTTGTCTATCGTGGACTTTTGTTATTGCCATCAGGGCATATTTAATGGCACTATTTATTGTTACCCTGCGCAGTATAGTGATTGGCTAAGCTTCCCTTGATGGTTGTCTTTTTTTTTGTTTTGCCCCTATTGCTCGAGTGCAATTTTTAGGAGTTAACTGTGTCTGCAACGATTTGGCAGAAATGTTTGGGTTTTTTACAAGAAGAGTATCCACCCCAGCAGTTTAATACTTGGTTAAGACCTTTACAGGTGGAAACTGAAGTTATCGATAATACCTTGGTGTTGCTTGCCCCGAACCGTTTTGTTGTGGATTGGGTGAAAAAACATTTTTATGCTCGCATTAAGGAATTGGTCATACAGATCAGTGCTGATGCGATTAAATTGGTTAGTATTGAAATTGGTAGCAAGGTGGCGCAACCTTTGGTGGTTGATAGTCAATCAACTAAATTTGTTCCCTCAGCGGCACAGATTAAAACCACTTCCAAAAAATCAGCGGATCATTACAAAAACAGTTATTTAAATAAGAAATTTATTTTTGATAGTTTTGTTGAAGGTAATTCGAATCAGTTAGCGAGAGCGGCTTCATGGCAGGTCGCTGAACGTCCTGGAGATGCTTATAATCCTTTGTTTATTTATGGTGGGGTAGGTTTAGGTAAAACTCATTTGATGCATGCAATTGGGAATTCTATTCTGAAGAATAATCCTGAAGCCAAGGTTTTATATCTTCATTCTGAGCGATTTGTCGCTGATATGGTTAAAGCGTTGCAGACCAATACCATCAATGAATTTAAACGCTTTTATCGCTCATTAAATGCGTTACTTATTGATGATATACAGTTTTTTGCTGGAAAGGATCGATCACAAGAAGAGTTCTTTCATACGTTTAATGCGCTTCTAGAAGGCCAACAGCAAATTATTTTAACAAGTGACCGGTATCCTAAGGAAATTGAGGGAGTCGAGGAGCGCCTAAAATCACGTTTTGGTTGGGGATTGACGGTGGCTGTTGAACCACCGGAGTTGGAAACTCGCGTGGCCATTTTAATCAGTAAAGCCGAGTTGTCTAATATTGAGCTGCCTTATGAGGTTGCTTTTTTCATTGCAAAACGGATCCGATCGAATGTCCGTGAATTAGAGGGTGCGTTGCGGCGTGTTATTGCTAACGCTCATTTTACAGGCAAACCCATTACGATTGAATTTGTGAATGATGCCCTGCGTGATCTTCTAGCGCTGCAGGATAAATTGGTCACTATGGACAACATTCAAAAAACAGCCGCAGAGTATTACAAAGTTAAGGTATCAGATTTGCTATCAAAACGGCGTAGTCGATCGATTGCACGTCCTCGTCAAATGGCCATGGCGTTGGCTAAGGAACTAACCAACCATAGTTTACCTGAGATCGGCGATCATTTTGGTGGTAGGGATCATACAACCGTTATTCATGCGTGCAGGAAGGTAAAAGAATTGGTTCTCGAGGGTCAAGACTTTGCTGAAGACTACAAAAACTTAATGCGTATATTATCATCTTAATTTGAGAGTCATTATGTTTGAATTAACCATCAGTAAACAGCAACTGTTAACGCCATTGTTAACCGTTGCAGGCGCTGTTGATAAAAAGCAATCCACGCCTATTTTATCAAATATTCTTTTAAAGTTGACGGAAAGTCATTTGTTGCTTACGGCGACGGATCTAGAAATAGAAATTACGGGTTGTGTTCCGGTTAATGCAAGTAAAAATGTGGGCTTAGTCACGGTGCCTGCTAAAAAAATGATCGATATTATTCGCTCGCTAGATGATGATGCCATCCCCACTATATTGTTTGATGCAGGGATTGTTACTATTAAAGAGGGACGGAGTAAATTTAAATTAGCGACCTTGCCTGCTGACGACTATCCCAATACAGAGGAAGAAGTGAATGTGGTGGAGTTTTCTGTTCCCAAAAGTGCACTCGTGCATTTGCTCCAGTCTACTCACTTTGCAATGTCACAGCAGGATGTGCGTGTGTTTTTAAATGGGCTGCTTTTAGAATTAGAATCTCAGTTTATAACCGCGGTGGCTACCGATGGACACCGCATGGCCATCTGTCGTTTGCCGAATCAAAATAATATTGATCCCCTGCGTTTACTCATCCCTCGAAAAGGAATTCAGGAGATTTTACGATTGCTCAGTAATGTCACTGATGAACAAATTTCAGTGTCGGCAGGTAAAAGTCACTTTAAAATTTTGACCGGCCAATATACTTTTCTGACTAAATTAATTGAAGCGCGTTTTCCGCCTTATATTAAGGCGATTCCTATTGATCAAGATAAACAGGTTGTTATTGAACGTGATTTATTAAAGCGGGCTTTGTCTCGTATTATTATTTTGGCGCATGAAAAATCACGGGCTGTTTTATTGCATGTCCAGTCTGGATTATTAACATTAATTGCTAATAACCAAGAGCAGGAGGAAGCGATAGAGTCTTTGCCCGCAGAGACGGTGGGTGATGAATTAAAAATTGGTATTAATGCTAATTATTTATTGGATGTATTAAACCACATTGCTGACGGACCCATGCGCCTTTCAATGGCGACGACCAATAGCAGTATTTTGGTTGAATCTTTGCAGGATGAACATTATCGATATATTATCATGCCCATGAAGATATGAAGCATAGGGGTTATATATTTTGAGATCCCTTATCGATTTAAACATCCATCATCTACGCAATATTTCTTCTGCATCTTTAAGCCTGCATCCTCATAATAACCTTTTTTACGGCTCCAATGGCAGCGGAAAAACATCACTCCTTGAAGCCATTTATTTGTTGGGTACAGGTCATTCATTTCGTACCCGTGAAACAGTGCCGTTGGTCACTCATGGTGCAGCGGCTTTAACTGTTTTTGCTCGTACGGCGGATGATGAAACGATCAGTATTCAAAAAAAAATTTCAGGCTCTACCCATGTTAAATTAAATCGTGAAACGTGTTATAGCAGCAGTGCTTTGTCGAGGTTTCTTCCTTGTCAGGTTTTTTACCAAGACATATTTCAAGTGATCGATGCAGGCCCAGCCGTTCGACGGGCTGTTTTGGATTGGGGATTGTTTCACGTGGAACCTTCCTATCACTTATTATGGAAGGATTATCGATTGGTTATTAAACATCGAAATGCTTTGTTACGTCAGAAGGCGGCGGCTGAATATTTTGTGCCATGGGATAAACAATTGGTTCATTTGGCCCTTGCTTTGGATGCCATGCGTGCTGCTTATTTTCAGCGATGGTCTATCTTATTTCAATCAATTCTTCAACAATTATCCGATGTACCCTGTCATATTGAATATTATAAGGGTTGGGATAGAAAAGGCAGTGGGATGGATCTTTCCCAAATTCTTCAAGATCAATTAAATTTGGATCGACAACGATTATATACCCATGCTGGTGCACATCAAGCGGATATTTTATTTGATCTTTCCTCAAAGAAAGCGAAGCAACTCTTGTCCCGAGGCCAACAAAAAATTGTGTTGATCGCATTGAAATTAGCACAAGCGAGTCTTGTACCCATGGATTGTATTTATTTGTTTGATGATATTGCAGCGGAATTAGATGCCGATCACTTATCTCGGCTTATGTTGGCTTTGGCTACTGTTAAAGGACAAAAATTTTTTACAGCGATTGATGAAATGAGTTTTAAAAAATATAATAGATCGTTAGAGTGGCAGATGCACCAAGTTAATGAGGGCGCTTTTGTAAGCAAAATCAACACTGGGACCTAGCTGAAAGGAGTGATTGTTTCACGTGAAACAGTTATTTTAGTGCCGTGTCTTGGAAATACATTTCTAACCCGTGTTGCTTGAATGATGGATTTCGTATCCATATTTTAGTTATTTAAAGGCAGCCATCTTGGCGAAGCATTAGGGTCTATTCACAGGCCATGCTAGGCCCAATACAACACAACAATTCCACTTAACTGACTGGGGGATCAAAATAATGCAAAAAAAACAACCAAATGGAAAAATAGGGTTTTTTAAAAATTATATTAATCATTTGGTTTATGTTTCTGTTGAGACATTAGCCAAACATGATTTAACCAATAACCCCCCTGTAATTAAAGATATTTATCCATTAATGAAGGAAAAAATAGCCTACTCTAATATGCTGACAGCTTTTTATGATCGTTATGATATTACAGATGAGTGTCTAGGGGCTGTTGCGGGCTCAACGGTAATTAATCTGTTTAGCTTTGGGTGTGTATTTAAGGCAGCCTATGAAGCGGGATTTATGATAGCCATTCAGGCAGGAATGGTGAGAAATGATGAGGAAAATCATCAAAAAAAAGTGGTTGAGTATTTTATAGCAGCAATAGTGCTGCAACTATATAGTTATTTATATGCTATAAAGTCTGGCATTAATCTAGTGACACGGACTCTTGCTACATTAATTGATGGATATAAAGAGCCAGATCAAGATCGATTTAAGGAGACGTGCACTGAAAAAGAGTCTTTTTTCACTACAGTGATAAAAGAAGGAAAACCCCTGCTGCAATCATTTAGGTCGGAGGAAAAGATAAATCCTGTTCTGAATCGGTAAAGTGATAACCATTCAATTTAGAGGTTGAACAGGCACCTATACTGCGCGCGTTAGCAAGTAGCGCCCTGGTTCAAATTCCATTTCCTGACGGTCGTGGCTCGGATTAACAGGCCAAAATTAGGCGGTCAACGCACTAAGATGAATTGAATAGTCCAATGCTGTGGTGCGTTTCAGCCTGATTCTAAAGTATTCTTTCGCACATTTTTTCTATCCTTGAAGCCAGATTAACGATAATATTGACGGTGTGGACATAAACGTGGCGTTAGCACCTGCTCTGTCGTAGGGTCACTACCATTAAGTTAATGAAATTTGTCATCTCCGCGCAGGCAACCATTTACCATTTGGCACGGTAGCAAGGTAGGATAACTCGCTGACATACAATGAAAATTATATAATCTCGATCGCCAAAAGGAGGATGTATAGAGTGTATCAGCGAGTTGAAGGATAGTTTAAACGCGTATTTTGGGTGGAACAAGGCGAGAATGGCATGTTTTGTAAATAGGTTGCTTGCATTGCTTGCTACGCGTACAGTCAATTTAAGTGGGAATCGCTGAAAAACTCACAATAGAGTAGACTATTACTCGCTTTTAAAGGTAACCTGAACAAAAAAATCAAATCGCCTAAAAACCTAATACTTATCTGTGAAAGGTATATATTAGCTTAGGAGTAAAGTCATGCCATATAAAATTCAATGGATCTCTCTTGTATTGTTTGTTATATCATTACAAGCGCAAGCATTTGCACCGGTAGGATTGCGGTGTGAAAATGGTTTTCCGAAAAAATTGCAGGTCGATGCGTTAACGTCTTGTAATCAAGAAACAATCTCTACAAAATTGCAACCAGGAATGCCCTCCTTTGACGCGACGCTAACTGATTTGATCTTGAGACATAATAACATCGGTGGATCCGTTGTTAATTTTCCAAATCAATCGAAAGTTGTTTATCGTTCAGCAAATTTAGGGGGTTCACCCTTGTGTCTGCAAGAACTTCATCAAATCAGAAAAGTTGATACGATTTTTAATCTTTCAAATAGTCCAATTGGACATCAATCACAACAGACGATGCTAGAGGAAAATCTTTTTGAATCATTGGGTGGCGATGCGTATGTGAAAATTTTCAATATCGCACTTCAGCCCCAAAGCAAAATAACAAAAGAATATTATCTGAACGTTGCTAAAGTAATTCACTACATCAATGATGCACAGGGTAATGTTTTAATACATTGTCTAGCGGGAGAGCATGTTACGGGTGTTATTTTTGGTGTGATGCAGAAATGTTATAATCAAATCCCGATAGAGTTTGTTAAAAAAAATACAAGGTGCCACTTTGGCCAAGCCCAGACACAATACATGCATGACATGGCAAATTTGGCTATCAAAATTATTGAAGACTATCCTTGTGCTATATTATGATTTCTACTTAAAACCCCGGGTTTATCACGATTTTTTTATACCCGGGAGTTCCTGGTTAAGCAACGATGCGGAAAATCATCAAAAAAAGTGGTTGATTAAAAGGCTTGAGACTCCGTCCTTCAGGGCGGGTTTTCCATAGATAAAACGTGAGTAAAAAAGATGCCGGTGCGGAATGTCGGTTGTAATGCCGTACCCATTGAATTCTGACATACGGTTTGCTCCTGTTCAATCACAACATTGATATAAACCAGGAGCAAAAGATGCTACAATGATAGCTATTTTACGCACCCCCCATTTCGGCTACGAGGATATCTCATGAGCGTTGACACCAATTATGACTCAACCAATATTAAGGTTTTAAAAGGACTTGATGCAGTTAGAAAACGCCCTGGCATGTACATAGGTGATACGGATGATGGTACGGGCTTGCATCACATGGTATTTGAGGTGGTGGATAACGCAATTGATGAGGCCTTGGCAGGCCACTGCCATGCCATTAGCGTGACAATTCATCCCGACGAATCCATTACTGTAAAAGATGATGGGCGCGGTATTCCTGTTGATATTCATAAAGAAGAGGGCCGATCTGCGGCCGAGGTCATCATGACCATTCTCCATGCGGGCGGTAAGTTTGATGATAACTCTTATAAAGTATCAGGGGGCTTGCATGGCGTGGGTGTATCGGTAGTGAATGCCCTCTCTGAAGAATTGCATTTAAAAATTTGTCGATACGATAAGGTCTATGAGCAGCATTATCGTCATGGCGTTCCCGATGCGCCGATTGCCATTACCGGTGAGGCCACAGGGACAGGGACAGAAATTTGGTTTAAGCCCAGCGCCAATACATTCACCAATATTGAGTTTCATTATGATATTTTAACCCGCCGTTTGCGGGAGTTATCTTTCTTAAACTCTGGTGTTTGTATTCATTTGCTGGATGAACGCACTGGAAAACAGGATACGTTTCAGTATGAAGGCGGTATTAAGGCCTTTGTTGAGCATTTAAATCGCAATAAAACCCCAATGACACCCACTGTTTTTTCGATGATTGGTGAAAAAGATAAAATCGTTGTTGAATTAGCGATGCAGTGGAATGATACCTATCAAGAAAATTTATACTGCTTTACCAATAATATTCCGCAACGTGATGGTGGGACACATTTGGCTGGATTTCGTTCTGCATTAACGCGCACCCTGAATAATTACATTGAAAGTGAGGGTTATGCAAAAAAAGCAAAAATAGCCACCATTGGCGATGATGCACGTGAAGGCTTAACCGCTGTTTTATCAGTTAAAGTCTCTGATCCTAAATTTTCATCTCAAACCAAGGATAAGTTGGTGTCATCTGAGGTGAAAGCGGCCGTTGAATCCTTGGTGGCTGAGAAGCTAAATGATTATTTACTAGAAAATCCATCGATAGCCAAAGCCATTGTCAGTAAAATGATTGATGCAGCGCGTGCTAGAGAGGCCGCGCGCCGTGCACGGGATATGACACGGCGGAAAGGCGCTTTAGATATTGCAGGCTTGCCTGGTAAATTGGCTGATTGCCAGGAAAAAGATCCTGCTCTCTCTGAGCTTTATCTGGTTGAGGGTGATTCGGCAGGTGGATCTGCAAAACAAGGCCGCGATCGTAAATTTCAAGCCATTTTGCCTTTAAAGGGTAAGATTCTTAATGTCGAAAAAGCACGATTTGATAAGATGCTAGCCTCCCAAGAGGTGGCCACCTTGATCACGGCCTTAGGATGCGGCATTGGTCCTGATGAATATAATCCAGATAAAGTCCGTTACCATCGTATTATTATCATGACCGATGCCGACGTGGATGGTTCACATATCCGTACGCTGTTATTAACTTTTTTTTATAGACAAACACCAGAGTTGATTGAGCGGGGTTATATTTATATTGCACAACCGCCGTTGTACAAAGTTAAACAAGGCAAACAAGAGCAATATGTCAAAGATGATGATGCCTTATTTGATCTGTTAACCCAAAGTGCGTTGGATGGCGCGGCTTTTCATCCGGCAAAAGATGCCCCGGCTATTACGGCAGTGGCGCTTGGTGAGTTGGTGCAACAATCTAGGCGCGTTGAAAAAATTGTTAAACGGTACTCACGCCGCTATCACGCGGATATTATTCGATGTGTTTCGTGTTTGCCTGTTCTGCAACATGCTAATTTTTCTGAGGAAGTGTTCATCACAAACTGGGCTGCTCAATTGCAGTTAAGTTTGCAACGTCTGAATAGTAAAACACAAAAATTTATCGTTGAGGTGATTCAGGTCCAAGAAACAGGTCATTATGTTCCTCGTGTATTGATCCATCAACATGGGATGGATCATCCCATTGTGTTGAATATTGAATTATTTCTTTCAAAAGATTATAAGGAAATGACAAATTTAGCGGGTAAATTGGATCAATTGGTTGAAGCTGGTGCGCTTATCAAGCGGGGTGAAAAATCCATGCCTGTTGATAGCTTTGATCAAGCCCTGACTTGGCTGATGGAAGAGGCGAAACGCGGTCAAACCATTCAACGTTATAAAGGTTTGGGAGAGATGAATCCAGAGCAATTATGGGAAACAACCATGGATCCCGAAGTGCGTCGCATGATGCAGGTTAAAATAGAAGATGCGGTTGCTGCAGATGAAATCTTTACCACGTTGATGGGTGATCAAGTTGAACCAAGACGTGAATTTATTGAAACCAATGCGCTTGAAGCTGAAAACATAGATATCTGAGAAACATGATTAAGACGTAATGTCGCTGGCGCGTAATTGGTTTTCACTCGGTTCCGAAGTACCGCGGCTTGTCCCTGAGAGATCCACACGAAAATAACCCCCTACGTACCGCGCTTTATGCGCGGTATTCGGAACAACGATCTAACCTAATCATAAATTTTTCAGTCTCAGTAAGCATTTTCTGGATACCGCGCATAAAGCGTGGTACGTAGGCAGTTTACGTATTTCATTCAAAAACAACATGTTATATTAAAGTTTCGTGTGGAACTCTCAGGGACGTCGATTTAAGAGGTAAAATGAGTTTCGCGACAGCGACAGTAATTGTTTGGGAGGGATGAATCTCTTGAAAACTCAAGAGGAAAGGAAAAAACATTAGGCCCAAACTCCCTTGTAATAACCATTACAGTGCCGCATCCTTGCGGCGAAGCCTATCCGTCGCTCATGTCTATGTTGTGACATCCTGTCAGACATTCCTTGTCATCCCTACCAGCGTAGTATAGCGCGCTCATCATGGCTGTCATCATGTCAGCGGCTGAATATGGACTAAGAGATCTCTTGTTGAGTTGTCTGAAAGGTCTGATTAAAAGATCAATTGGCTATTAGCTGTAAAAGGCTCGCAATCAGAGCACAAATCCGGCCCAAATTAAATGTGAATGAAATTCAATTTTGGATAACATTAATTGCGCCTCTGTAATGTTGTGTTGGAAGGGGAGTATTACCCACAAGTTTATTAGATCGTGATTGATATATCGTGCCTTTTTAACCGAGATCTAATCAGCCGCGGCGTGTCGGGGGCCTGTCATGGTAGTTCGCATTGTCCGTGCTCACTGCGTTCCGCGCGGAAAATACAAACCACCACGCCACCCCTCCAGTTAGTTTGTTATACAGACTAGTACCGTTTCCATTTAGTTTTG
>CANJHO010000052.1 GCA_947474165.1 Legionellaceae bacterium | reverse complement strand
TTTTGTAAGCTCTAAAAAAGCGCAGGACTAGCACCGCTAATCTGAGCATTTTTTAGAGTTTACAAAACCTAAAGATGAATGCAAGATAAGATGCTACCTGTCAAAACTAAATGGAAACGGTACTAGTACTCATTAAATAGGGGTATCAACAAAAAAGAGGAATTAGCATGGGATTATGTGTTGGTTTTTTTAAAAATACTGAGGATAGACGTGAACCTGTATACCAAGTACCTGAAGGGAAAGAGCAGTCCGTTTCTCAATTGGTAAGCATTCTTAGAAAAACGGCTGAGGTTGTTGGCAATTATCTGGAAGAATTAAATGCAGGGGGCATCAACACGGAAGGTTGTGTTAATTTACCGAAAGCAACTCAGCTTGCATTTCAGAATGAGGATAAGGATGCTGATCGTTTGATTAAGACATTGAAACAATATGATGACTTTGATCGAAGTCAATTTGACCGTTTAAATTTTTCTGGGGTTTTATATCAACTGCATTGTGCTAGAGAGATTACTATCGATTTGATGCGAGCCGAGATCAAACTAAAGCCTCTAAAAACCTATCTACTCCTGATTGAAAAAATTATTAAATTTATAGGAGAAAATCCTCTTCAGGGACAAGGACATTCAGCGAGTTGTTGAATAAACCAGGGTCTCTGGTGACATCTAAGTTTAATCACTTGGACGCAGTGGAATGGCCTATCATGCTCGAGCTCCCTGGATAACGCGGACAAGCCGCTGTACGTTGGTTCCTATTTTTATATTTGTTATTTTCTGCCAATTTGTTGATAATGCATATCATTCAAACAATCGAGTTGTTTCATTATGCGCGTCAATAAAGCGGTTTTTCCAGTGGCAGGCTTAGGATCCCGTTTTTTACCGGTCACCAAGGCAAATCCTAAAGAGATGCTGCCTATCGTCGATAAGCCCTTAATTCAATATGCGGTTGAGGAGGCAGTCAAAGCGGGTATTACGCACATGATTTTTATTACAAGCTCGAGTAAGCGCGCGATAGAGGATCATTTTGACAATCATTTTGAGCTTGAGACCCGTTTACAGCAACAGGGGAAAGATGAGCTTCTTGCCTTGGTAAAAAATATTTCCCCCCCCCATATTCAATTTACTTATGTTCGTCAAAATCAACCTTTAGGGCTTGGTCATGCGGTGCTCTGTGCGGAGCATGTCGTGGGTGATGCGCCCTTTGCAGTTCTTCTCGCTGATGATTTGATGGATGATTCTCTTATTCCTTGTTTAAGCAGCATGACACAACATTTTGAGGAAAATAACCAATCCGTCGTTGCTGTACAAGCTGTGCCTTGGGAGAATGTGCATCAGTATGGTGTTGTGAGTCTTGAGCATACCATCACAGATTATGCACGGATACAATCCATTATTGAAAAACCAACCCGGGAGCTTGCGCCATCAAATCTTGCAGCCATAGGCCGCTATGTTTTTACCCCATCAATATTTTCCTGTCTTAAAAAAACAACACCAGATCAGCGTGGCGAAATTCAATTGACGGATGCAATTCGGCGATTATTATTAGAAGAAAAGGTGCAAGCTTATCAATATCAAGGCAAGCGCTATGATTGTGGTTCAAAATTAGGATATTTACAGGCGACCGTGGAGTTTGGGATGCGGCATCCAGAGATAGGGACTGCCTTTTTTAAATATTTGCAAACAAACCCTGCTCTGGCTTGAATTCCCCCCCCTATCTCTGGCAAGATGCGGGCTGTTTCTACTATTCCAGTGAGGAATGATGAAAATCTTGGTTGCAGTGAAGCGCGTGATAGATCCTTACGTTAAAGTGCGGGTGAAAGCCGATAAAAGTGGGGTTGAAACACAACAAGTTAAAATGTCCATGAATCCTTTTGATGAAATTGCAGTTGAGGAAGCCTTGCGATTGCGTGAGAAGGGTTTAGCTACAGAAGTCGTGGTGGTGACAGTTGGCCAAGATGCAAGCCAAGAAACATTGCGACAGGCCCTGGCCTTAGGCGCTGATCGCGCTATTTTAGTGAGGACCAATGAGAGTTTTTGTAGCCTGAACATTGCTAAAATATTACAAAAAATAGTTTTTGATGAGTCACCTCAATTGGTTTTAATGGGCAAACAGTCTATTGATGGTGATAACAATCAAACCCCGCAAATGTTGGCTGCTTTATTAGATTGGCCGCAAGCGACGTTTGCATCAAAATTAACCGTGTCAAGCGACACAATACACGTGGTTAGAGAAATCGATGGTGGTTTAGAAACCTTGGCGTTAAGCTTACCGGCCGTGGTGAGCACTGATCTTCGATTAAATGAGCCCCGTTATGCGAGCTTGCCCAATATCATGAAAGCGAAAAAAAAACCGCTAGATCTGATTGAATTGCAATCTTTAAATTTAAACTTGAAAGCGCACACAAAGATTCTTTCGATCACAGCCCCTGTCTCAAGAGGCGGTGGGGTTAAGGTCGATACGGTTGCCGCATTGGTTGATAAATTACAACACGAAGCCAAAGTGCTTTGACAATTGTCCAAACGCCAATAACAAGGAGAGTCAATGAGCATTTTAATCATTGTTGAGCACCACCATGGCCTTATGCAGCCATCAACGCGCCAAGTATTGGCTGCAGGTCTACAATTGGATGACAATCCAGTGCTATTGGTTATAGGACATGATTGTCAGGCAGTAGCCCAACTTGCCGCAACCCTAGCAGGGGTTAACCGCGTCTTGGTCTATGATAATCCTTGTTATGCCCATCAATTGGCTGAAAATGTGAGCCAATTGGTGGCATCGATTGCCTCTAACTACACCCACATCATCACCGCGGCCAGTACCTATGGAAAAAATATCCTAGCTCGGGTTGCAGCCCTTCTTGATGTGGCACAAATCTCAGATGTGACACAAATTATTGATGGCAATACCTTTGAACATCCCATTTATGCTGGAAATGCCATTGAAACAGTGCAAGTTCTAGATGATAAAAAAGTACTAACGATTCGAACCACGGCCTTTGATGCGGTCACAAGCACTCAAGCAGCTGCCCCCATTGAGGCGATGGATACGGTGTTTCATGCGACCCATACAACATTCATAAGCCATCAATTAAGTGAATCGGTGCGTCCTGAGCTTGGCAATGCGTCGATCGTTGTTTCAGGCGGGCGGGGCCTACAAAGTGCTGAAAAATTCAAATTAATTGAAGAGTTGGCTGATCTATTAGGGGCAGCCGTTGGGGCTTCGCGTGCTGCGGTAGATGCAGGTTTTGTGCCGAATGATTATCAAGTAGGACAAACCGGTAAAGTCGTCGCGCCAAGCCTCTACATTGCCATTGGTATTTCAGGTGCGGTACAGCATTTGGCGGGCATGAAGGATTCTAAGGTGATCGTTGCGATTAATAAGGATGCTGATGCACCTATTTTTCAAATCGCGAATTATGGTTTAGTTGGGGATTTGTTTGTCTTAGTCCCCCAATTGATAGCCGAATTAAAACAAAACAGGAAGGAGTAGACCACATGTTAGTTGGAGTCCCTAAAGAAATTAAGTTACAGGAAAATCGTGTGGGTTTGGTGCCTGCGAGTGTGCGTGAAATTATTCGAGTGGGTGGTGAGGTTATTGTCGAGAAAAATGCAGGTCTTGGCATTGGGATTACGGATGAGCAATATCGAGTGGCTGGTGCGAAAGTGGTAGAGACCGCTGATGAAATTTTTTCACATGCAGATTTGATTGTGAAAGTGAAAGAACTTCAACCTGTGGAGTGTAAACGCTTACGTGAAGGACAAACTTTATTTACTTATTTGCATTTAGCCCCCGATCCTCAGCAAACCCGTTTACTGAAAGAATCGGGTGTGACAGCCATTGCCTATGAAACGGTAACTCAAAATGATGGGGGGCTTCCTTTATTAACCCCGATGTCGCAAGTGGCAGGTCGGATGTCTATTCAAGCGGGTGCGCATTGCTTGGAAATGGCCCAAGGGGGGAGTGGTATTCTTTTAGGCGGGGTTCCAGGGGTTGCACCGGCGAATGTGGTTGTGATTGGGGGGGGGGGTGTGGGCACCAATGCGGTGCGGATGGCAATGGGGATGGAAGCACGCGTCACGGTGATTGATAAGTCACTGTCGCGCTTACGTGAGCTTGATTTTCAGTTTGGATCTAAACTAAGCACCATTTATGCTACCTCAGAGGCCCTTGATCATTATGTGGCAGCAGCAGATTTAGTCATTGGGGCGGTTCTAGTTCCTGGGGCTGCAGCGCCTGTATTGGTGACACGTGCCATGTTGAAAGCCATGCGCCCTGGTTCGGTTGTGGTTGATGTGGCGATTGATCAAGGCGGGTGCTTTGAAACGAGTCGTCCCACAACGCATCTTGAACCGACTTATGTTGAGGAAGGGGTGGTCCATTATTGTGTTACGAACATGCCAGGTGCTGTTCCCAAGACCTCAACGTTTGCATTAAATAATGCCACACTGCCCTTTGTCTTAAGTTTGGTGACCAAAGGGGTCAAATTGGCGTTGTTGAGTGATGGTCATTTGTTAAATGGCTTGAATGTGCATCAAGGGATGATCACCTATGAAGCCGTGGCACGTGATTTAGGGTATGAATATATTGCCGCGACGGATGCCTTGGCGCGCTGAGTGATCATTCGAAAACAAATCACCCATTATTAATTTTTTTAATCCATCCAAGCGATTGAAAAACCTTAGGAGTAAGTTGTGCCTTTATTTCAAAATGGTGAGACGCTTTTTCAAAATCTTCGTGCAGAGCTTCTTCGGTTCAAGCAGGCTAGTCCGCTTGATAGGATAGGGATGTTGCGGTCTGTGCATCAAAACGTAACCACGCTTCCCTTGGACATTGATAATCCCCAACTGGCCATCAATGTTTATACTAAAATGGCTTACGAAGCGACCTTGATTAATTATGCCAATGCTTTGTATCGCATTGAACAGTGTGATTTTTTTGACATTTTAATCGACTTTAAAATGCCAGATTTATTCAAAAAAGAATCACTTGTTCGCTTGAATGATTATTTTGAGTTTCATCCCCAGGCACCGCAGATGAAACTAAAGGTCCGATTGGAAGACATTCCAATGGACATTTGGCAGCTGTTTCGTGAGGCTCAAAAAGAAAAATTAAAGATAGATAAGAAGGAAGATAAGTTTAATTTAGACGAATTAGATATTCATCATTTGCCGGTGGATCAACTCTACCCTTTGCCGATTCAAATGTTTGGGCGGTATGAGAATGAAGCGGTCGACAGGGTTTGGGCCTCGGCCAAGGGTGAATATCAGTTTGCTAATCCTTTTGGCGTGTTTCTATTGCCAGGAGGGGGAATGATAGAAATTAAGGGTTTGGAAAAGACATTGGAAGCAAAACGCTTAAAAATGTTAGATGAGCATTTGGAAGAACAGCATGCGAATTTGTATGATAAAGCGGCTATCTCTTATAACGAATTGTCACAAGATGAATTCATGGCCGTGTTAAGGCATTGCACCATTGAAAATAGTCAATTGAAATCAGACTATCAGGATGCATTGAGGGTCGCATTGTTTATTCCAGCCACAGACTTATCAAATGCCGCTATTCTACAGAATGTGATCAAGGTTATAGATGATTTACTTGAAAAACCTGCGGCTGATAAGCAGGCCTTGCATGCATTGCGTGCCACGGTACAAGTTGAACCTTTTAAACGAACCTTGTTGTATCACGATGCGGCCCAATATGTTGAAAAAAATTCAATCATGGTGAACATTGAGCAACTGGGTGATACCCGTGCTTGTGGTGGCAAACAGACGTCTCATGCTTATCTTATGTTCTCTGAAGATTTATTGGCTTGGTTTAAAAGGGCATTTCATGGGGTTGAGGCAGAAACAGGGGATGATATTCGCGGCAGTCAATTGGTAAAAATGACCTTACTTGAGGCCATTGCAAACTTTAGCAAAGTGAAGTTTTCGCATTTATTGATTGTATTAGCCCATCAAATTGAGAGTTTAGAAAGAGGGTGTATAGCACTTTCAAACGTTTGGAATAATGATCAATATCGTGGAGCACGGTCAGCATTGGCCAAAGCGGCTGAAGATTCGGTAAAGCTGATTGAGCTAGGATATGGGTTGGTGGTTAATGATGCTAAAAAAGCGGAAGGGGTGCGAGGTGGGTTTTTTACCTCGGCAGAACCGCGTTTAGATGATTCTGATGCGAAGCAACCCAGAGATTCGAAGCACTGTACTCTGGGTTGCTCACCAAGCTCGCAATGACGGGCTTTTATTGGGTCTAGACGCTTAAGGTAGTGCCATTAGGCCTTGGCCCAGGAATTCAATTGGGCCAAGGCCCAACCCCAAGCCATCTTCACTCAGAATTGCTTAACTCCGGTGGTCAGAATGTACATGTGGTGGAGGGATTGTGACAACCGGTGGTGACCCCTCCACCAAAACAAAATAAAAATTGTGTGCTGTTGGTGTTGTCGCCCTGAAAGTTTACACAGGTGTTGGGAGGACTGAAAGTAGAGTTAATGCTAAAGGTCAATATGCATTTTCCTCCGAGAGCTGGAATATTACATGAACCGGGCGATTTGGTAACATTGCCCCAATATCCGTCTTGTGGAAGCAATGCTGTCACATTAGTTGCTATGATACTTGAGTGGTTAGTAATGGTTACGCTGTAACCTGTATTTGGTTGGAGGAAGTTAAGACTATTAGGACAACCTGAGAAAATCTTTTCAAGGACCCCGGAAATACATCCGCCTGGTGAAACCACAAGCGTTGCTGATAAATTTTGAGAGCTAAGGTTTGATTCATCTGATGCAGTTACCCATGAGGATATAAGCATCATCGAGAAAAACAGACCCCGACTCAGATTTGTTCTAAAAGCGTTGTTTTTTTTCATGAGTGATATCCTCTCTGCTGGGGGCGTGATCAAGAAGACTATAAAAAAACTGTCTTCATAAAACAGGATTTATAGTGTAATCTAAGTCCTAGATTAATATCCAGTATTCATTCTGCGTTCGCTCCTCATTGCTGAATATTGGGTAATTCGTGGCTCCTTCGGGAAGGGGAGTTATCTTTCAATGGTTTGACAAGGATCTGTAGAATCAATGAATCAACAACAAACCTTGCTTGGCATATTTCTAATCCTCTATCTCGCGTTGGGTTTTGCGACAACGCCGGTTAAATCAACAAAGGCCATTCAAAAGACCCCAGGGCATTATAACCTTGAAGCCATGGGTAGTTATAACAATTTTAGATTTAGCTCAGACAACTCAGGCGGGTACAATAAATATAATGGCCAATCCTATATCACGATGCTGGGAGGGCACAAGACCAAGATCAAAGAAAATTGGTTGGCCGGCTTATTTTTCTATAATGCCTATGTACAACTCAATTCCGATGTCCTGATATCTCCCGGAGCGCCCGCCAATACGTATGAAACCATTATCAATAATAATTTAATGGCGCACATCCTGCATCAAATTACCCCCCATTGGTATGTGGATGTGTTGGGTAGTTATGGACAAAGTAAAATGACCTATTTGACCTCGATTGGGTCCAGTACAGAAGAGAATAATAGTTCCGGAAATGCGACAGGCTATGGAAATAATTGGTTTACGAGCCTGACAGGAGGCTATGTGGGCGCTAAAAATAACTTTTTAGTGAGAGCCTATGTTAGTGCCCTTTTTAGTCAAATTAACCAACAAACTTTTTCCCTTAATTTTCCGTCAACGGCGATTGTGAATAATATCCCTTCATTAACCAATAATGCCACTTTCTTATTGGAACATCTTGAAATAACGTATGGTAAGTCGCAATACATTCAACCTTTCATGAGCGCTGGATTGCTTGAGGTGTTACAGTTTTCAAATAGTCGTCTTATTGTCGACGGCCTTACTTTACCTGGGGCTTTACCTGAATTTAATTTAAATCAAAATGGATTTCGTGCAGGGGGTGGCATTAACTTTAACTATAAAAAATTGATAGTGCGTCTTGAACAACAATATAATCAGCGTGGATCGGTGTATCGTAGTAATCAATCCATAGTCACTTTAATATGGTCGATATCTTAGCAGCGCTTTAGAAGAGGCCTATCCTTGAAACATCAAACTATCTATAGGGCACTAAGACGAAAAATAACACAGATTACTTTGGGATTTGTGTTTGTCCTCTTGGTCTTTATCATGCAACACCATGAGGTCCCCTTTCTGACGACGCCTTTAAACGATTTAAATGGCCTTATTTATGATGGCCTTGTAAAGCTAAACATGCACGCGTTGCCACGACGCGTGAAAGTGGTGGTTATTGATATTGATGATGTATCGATTCAACAAGAGGGCCGTTGGCCATGGCCCCGAAATAAATTGGCCATTTTACTCGATAATTTAAAAAAAGCAGGGGCATTGGTTGTGGCTTTGGACATCGTCATGTCAGAGCCAGAAATCAATTATGCTCAAGGTTTAATAGAAAGATTGCCAGAAATATTAGGTCCAAATTCAGATATTACTAAAAAAATCCTCCCCCTGCTGAATGACATTGCGCCACAATTTGATAATGACACAGATTTTGCAAGCGTTCTTAAAAAAAATGAGGTGGTATTGGGGTATTTGTTTCAGCATGATCCCGCCATTAAGGTGGGTTTGATAGCCCCACCTTTACTGAATAAAAAGTCTGAGCTGATTGATACCTCAGATTTACTGGTTCATCAGTTCACAGGCTACAACGGAAGCCTAGAACAGTTCTTCAACGCCTCACCTGACAGTGGATTTGTTACTTCAATCCCTGATCAGGATGGTATTTTACGCCATGGACTGCTCGTGGCAGGATTTAACCAACACCTCTACGCAGGCCTTGCTTTGGCCACCGTGATGCGCTATTTGATTGACGATTCCATTGAATTAGTGACCTATCAGCATGAAAAAAAGCAATGGCTAAGAGGCATTAAGGTGGGGGGTATTTTTATCCCTACCAATCGTGTTGGCCAGGTGCTTATTCCATTCTATGGACCGCCAGGCACCATGGATTATTATTCAGCCAGTGATGTGATGAGCGGACGCTTGCAGGATAACGAATTGGCTGGTGCCATTGCTGTGGTTGGATCAACCATGGTGTTGTTAGCTGATTTGCACCCATCCCCGGCTTCTGACGTATTCCCTGGGGTTGAAATGAATGCCAATATCATTTCAGGTATTTTATCCCAACAACTAGATGATATTTTTCACTGGCATACCTGGCCAGGTATTCTATTATTTATAGGGCTGGGACTTTTAATGAATTTTTTATTTGCGTTTCTTGGGCCTATTTCACTAATTATCATCTATCTTCTATTGCTTTCATTGGGATGGATCATTGAGCTGCTGATGTTCGTATATTACTATCGTTACATTGATCTCACTGCCATTTTCTTCATAGGGACCTTGCTCGCCATCCTTCATTTTGTGGCGTCATTTCAATTGGAACGGCGTCAAAAAAATAAAATTAGGAGCTTGTTTGCTCAATATGTTGCACCTGACTATGTTAAGCAACTCACGGAATTTCCGGAACTGTATAACATGGATGGCGAAGAACGTAACATGACGGTTTTTTTTGCAGATATCAGAAATTTTACAACATTGAGCGAGCCACTGAGTGCAACAGAGGTTAAATTGTTTCTGAATACAGTTTTTACACCCATGACCGAAATTATTTTTGCGCATCATGGAACGATTGATAAATATGTAGGGGACATGGTGGTGGCTTTTTGGGGTGCCCCAATCGATGATAATCAACATGCAACGCATGCGATTGAAACCGCGTTAGTCATACAAAATAATTTAAGGCAAATTAATCAACAGTTGAAAGACAAAAAACTACCGAGTGTGAAAATAGGAATGGGTCTTTCAACCGGTTTAATGAATGTTGGCGATATGGGATCAGCCTTTAGGCGGTCCTACACCGTTCTTGGGGATGTGGTTAATGTGGGCTCACGTCTTCAAGAGTTAACCAAGTTTTATCAAGTGAATATCTTGGTTGGAGAGAGAACGCGCAGTCATCAAGATGATTTTATTTGGCAGTATATTGACAAGGTATCAGTCAAGGGGCGTCATGAAGTATTAAGTATTTATGAGCCATTGGGCTATTATAAAGACGCAACTGCATTGATACATGAAGAATTGAAAGCGTATGAGCAAGCCTTGGCTTCTTATTTTAAGCAAGATTGGTTGCAGGCAAAAGCATTGTTTGATGCGCTTGTGACTTGCTACCCTTCTAAATATTTATACCAACTGTATGCGACACGCATTGTTGATCTCATGAGTCATCCTACCGAACTAAATTGGGATGGTTCTTATATTCATACACACAAATGATAGGGAAATAGAACATGAGACAATGGATCTTAATCGGGTTGTTTTTTTATTCAATGGCCATTTTTGCAGCCCCCATAGGGACCGTATTATTTACGATGGATAAAGTCATTGCCGAGCAGAATCACGTTCAGCGAACGATTACACGGGGCTCAATTTTGAATGGCGGGGATATTATTATTACAGGCCCCTCGGGACAGGCGAAAATTAAATACAATAATGGGACCCTGGTCTCTATTAACCCCAATAGTCATTATCAGGTCAGCTCAGTGGGCGCTGACAGCGCTAAACAATACGATGCCACCTTATCAGTCGGATCCATTGCCTATTCATCCAGTGGCAAAAAGAAACAGGGAACCCTTCATACCCCGGTTGTGGCTTTGGCTATTTTAGGGACTGAATTTACTGTGACAGTGTCTCCTCCGCCATACACGGTTAATTTAGATGTCCAGTCTGGCCAAGTTCAGGTGGGTAATGGTGTGGTGGTGAATGGTGGTTTTAATGCGGTGATTTTACCCAATGGGCATGTTAACGTCACGCCGGATTCAAAACATAATGATCCGATAAATAACGTGTTGGTTGTCGATTCACAGTTAATCGCACTTGCTGCTACTCCCGCTCATGTATCGGGTCTTGCTTTCCTTACAATCACCTGTCCTTAAAACAAAGACTCTTGATCGTTACTAACGGATCCCGTCGAACCTATTGCCGATGAGCTGGCTGAATCATCGGTGCCCGGCACTTCATTTTCACGAAAATATTCATTAATGGTATTTTGTTGATCGGGCTTGGCAAGCAATCCATTCAGGGGGTTGATTCGAACTTCAACCACATTGGGTGGTAATTGGACTTCCTCTTCGGGTTGGCCTTTTAATGCAGTTTTCATAAAATCTATCCATATAGGAAGGGCGAGCTTTGCGGCATATTCATAGAGGGGATGGGGTGTATCAAAACCTACCCATACCGTGACCACTAAATTCGGTGTATAGCCTGCAAACCATGCGTCTACCTTATCGTTGGTGGTGCCTGTTTTACCGGCAATGTCCTTGCGGTTGAGTACCGTTGCATCATGGGCTGTGCCGTGTTGTATCACACCCATTAGGGCTGAATTCATGAGAAAGGCGACATCTTCTGGGATAACCCGTGGGGCGATTAAATTAGGATCAAGAGATTGGTCTGTGCAAGGATTACAAATTTGGGTGGGTTTTGCTTGTAATAGCACTTTTCCTTCATTGGTTGTGATGTGATCGATTAAATAGGGTGCTACTTTATAACCCCCATTTGCAAAGACCGCATAGGCTGCGGCAAGATCCATTGGGCTAACCGATAGGCTGCCCAGCGCCAGAGACAGGGTGCGTGGCAAATGGGCTTTTTGGAAACCAAATTGAGTCGCAAAATCAACAACATAGTCTATTCCAATGTCATCAAGAATACGAATAGAGATCACATTGACCGAATGCGCCAGGGCATCTTTTAAGCGGGTAGGCCCGTTAAATTTTAATTTATCGTTATGTGGGCGCCACAAATTGGCTTGGCTGGGATCATCGATGACCACAGGCGCATCATTGATAAGTGTTGCCAGGGTATAGCCTTTGCTTAGGGCTGCGGCATAAATAAAGGGTTTAAAACTTGAGCCGGGTTGTCGTCCAGATTGGGTGGCTCTGTTAAATTTACTTTTTTGATAATTAAGCCCACCCACCAATGATTCAATGGCGCCATTTTTAGGGTTTAATGCAACCAAGGCAGACTCAACAAGGGGTATTTGTGATAATTGCCAATGATCATCATGAAAACGAACATAGACAACATCACCGACTGACACCACCTGCTTGGCTTCAGTGGGTGCTTTTCCAACCCAGCCTTTGTTGACAGAAGGGCGAGCCCAGGATAGGCCATTCCATGGAATGGTGATGGATTGTCCTTGGCGATTCGTGGCGGTTGCTGTTTGTTGATTGATGGTTAATATGAGGGCAGGTTCTAAATCGTTGACAACAGGGTATTGGCTTAATAGGCGATGGAGGGCAAGGGGTGATTGATCGGTTTCATGAGTTTTAGCAACAGGACCCCGATAACCATGGCGGTGATCATAGGCCAGTAAATTGGCTTCAACACTCTGGTTGGCTGCCAGTTGGAGTGGGCCTTTGATGGTCGTATAGACTTTATAGCCTTTGGTATAGGCATCCGCACCAAAGTGTTCGAAAAGAGACTGGCGAATCATTTCTGCGACATAGGGTGCATTCACTTCAATATTGGTTCCATGAAATTTGGGTGAAATAGGGGTTTCAACAGCGGCTTGGTATTGTTCTTTTGAGATGTATTTTTCTTCATAAAGGCGTTCTAGTACATGATCACGACGTTTTTTAGCGGCCACAGGATTTGCAACCGGGTTATGGGCTGAGGGGGCTTGTGGTAAGCCTGCAATCATGGCCATTTCACCGAGGTCTAATTCTTTAAGTGTTTTACCATAATAGATACTGGCAGCAGCGCCTACACCATAGGCCCGATTACCCAGATAAATTTTATTTAGATAGAGCTCAAGAATTTTCTCTTTACTTAATTCACGGTCAATTTTTATGGCCAGTAAAATTTCATTAAATTTACGTAAGAATGTTTTTTTGCGATTTAAGAAAAAGCTGCGTGCGACCTGCATCGTGATAGTACTGCCGCCTTGAGATTTTGTGCCGGTTTGAATCATGCGGACTGTGGCCCGTGCAAGCCCCAAGACATCAACCCCTGGATGATCAAAAAAACGTTGATCTTCGGTGGCGACCAGGGCTTTTACTAAAGTTTGGGGTATTTCATCGTAAGTTACAGGGATTCGGCGTTTTTCACCATATTCTTGAATTAATAATCCTTCTTGGGTATAGATCCTTAAAGGAACTTGTAATTGAACCGTTTTCAATGAGTCGACATTGGGTAGCTGGCTCTCCAGATAAATATAAAGTATCCCTGCACAAACAAGGAAGACAAAAAATAGGCTTGTTAATGCCCAAAAGCCTTTACGCCAAAAATATCCGGTATTTTTCATAAGAAGTGTGGATCGCATTGAATTAAGTGTCAGCGTCTAATTATATCGTAATTTAATGCAACAATGTGAATTATTACGTCCTTATTTAATAACTTTGTAACGCCCAGTGCGCCTAGATACGTTAGACTTTTCTGGGCGCACGAGGAGTAACAAAATGGCCGAGTTGATTATCTAGCATGCTTCATGATCTGTGAATGGACTTTTTTGCCCCTTGTCTTCACTCGGAGAGAAACCAGTTATCTCCGAAAAACTATAACCCGTATTGAAAAAATTGAATGGTAGTCCTAAAAATGAGTTTTGTTTTCTTATGATAGGAAGGGGCTGATGATCAATAAATCCTATATTTTTCTTAGGATCGGGTTGTGTGCTCCATAGGTTTGCTTCATGCTTCAAGCATACATTTTCTGTCTTAAGGGCCATATTGTGTTCCCTCAAGCTTTCATTTTGCCTCTCAAGGGTTGTAATTGCTTGTTTCAATCGAGTCCCTTCGTGTCTTAAAAATGGCAGTTCGATGAGGTGCACGATGAGATGTTCAATCATTTTATCCGTCGTATGGGTTTCTATTCCCAGTTGAGACAATAATGTTTCATGGAGAATACTGCCACATTGTGAATATCTACGAAGGTTGGCTATCAACCCATATATCTTCACCTCTTTTGCATTGTAGGTTACGGTTAATTCTTCAGAGTGACTCATTTGAATCAAGCGATTCAAATTGATAATCAATTGAATCAGTTGCTGGGTAATGAGGTTGACTGCTGCGGCATCGATGAAGTTAATATTGTCATCTAGATATTTAAGCTGATCAATCGCATAAAGAATGTACATCAGTAAGGGCCCACGTGTTTTATCGACTTTTTGTGATTCGCTAATGCGGGTGGTCAGCGCACTGATGGTTTCAGCATGGGGCATGGTAAAAAGAATGTCCGTTGATTTTGGTTCATTGTCCTTAGGCAAGCCTAATTTAGCGTGATGGTACTGAAGAATGACAGTCATTAACGCCCTCAGCAGTTCGTGGTAATTTTTCATAAACCCTCCTGGCTAATAAAAACTAAGATTGTTCACTATATTTAATTGATGCGATGAGTGCAAGCTCGCTGAATTCAGTGCAGTAATTCCCGCCCAAAAAGTTCAGTGCAGGCAAGCAGTTGCGCTTTGATGCTATTCGCAAACACGCATGAAGCCAACAAGCGCTCTCGAAAGCCATCCATGGCTTTCAAAGGTTTGCGAATAGCATCAAAACGCAACTGCTTGCTCATTGAATCCTGACGTACAGCGGGAATCGCTGAATTCAGTGTGCGAATTTCCGACAGCCTGGCTTGTCTGCCAAAAGACTTTTGAGAGCGGCACAAATGAATATTTGATCTAAATATGATCGTGATGTACAATAATAGGCTGTATTTTATTATTTTCTCAAAAAGGTTGTTAATAATGAAGGTTGTTTCTGTTAGCTCTATAGATTTTGATGGCTGTTTAAATCATGGAAAAACAATTCAAAAAATGGAAGACTACATTAGTATGAATGCTGTATTGATGTCATTTATTAATAATCCAGTGGTCTGGGTTGATAAAGAGGCCGCATTTGCCATAAAATTTCAAAAAAGAATATTTGTAGGGTCTGCTAGGCAATCTATTTCTATCGATTCAGGGGGGAGTAGCTCGGCTTTTATGGCCATTGATTATGTAAGCAATCAACTGGGCGCTCAATTTGATAGATTGACGTTATCAGATATACATACCGATCAAAGACCAGGGCATTTCATTGATTTATTTTTGAGTGCTATTGAACAAAAAGGTTATAAAGATCAGGTTATATTTGAAAACCTGCAGCTGGCATTGTTAGTGATGGGCGATTACTTTGATAGTCCCTATAGTTTTTCTCAGGCTTTTGATAAAATTGATATGATCTATGCACAAACACAGAAGGTCGCTAGTGAACATCCAGATGATTTGATTGTTTTTGATTTTTTTGATGATCGAATAGATATCCTAACTAACCTTTATATTTTCTTTGATAAGCATCCCGCTTTATTACCCGCTAACCTTAAGTTGCGCTTATTTAAATATAAGAGTCAGGAATTAAGTGTCGTTGAAGGGCTTAAGCAATCTTTCTTAGGTGATCCCGATAGGATTAAGGTAGATAGCCTGTCTACTAATATTAGTTCAATTCAAGGCAAAGGCGCTATTGATGTTCATTATTATCAGACAGTTAAAAACATGATAGCCATTGGCGAACGATTTAGAGATGTGCTTAGAAAGTCTGAGATTGAACTATTAAAATGTGTGACACCAGAACGATTAAACATCGTAAAAACCCAGGGTCTTGAGAGGGCTTTGGCTGAAACGGAAACCCAAGCGAAAGCCATTGCAGGTCGGATGCTTCAAAGACCAATATTTGTGCTACATGCGCCTACACGCCCCCCTGTTCGAAACATTTTTCAGGAGCCAAGCACGATAAGTAGGCCAGATTAAATCGCTATACCGCGCGCAGTATAGAATATTTTGCCTGCTTAGTGTTAGCACCAACAACCTAGAAACAGCAGTTGAAAACATCGATCGAGAGAGAGAAATTCTGGACAAATTAGCCCCAGTGTTATACATTGGCCGTTTTTATTGAGAATTTCGAATGCGAATTGCCCTAATGGTTGAATACGATGGGAGTCAATACCATGGTTGGCAAGCGCAAGCTGGTTTGCATACCATTCAACAGAAGCTAGAGTATGCGCTGAGCCAGGTTGCAGATTGTGAAGTGAGCGTCATTTGTGCTGGTAGAACGGATACAGGCGTGCATGCAACCAATCAAATGGTTCATTTCGATTGTGCTTCAGAACGTACCATCCGTGCATGGATGCATGGGGCTAATTCCTTTTTACCGAAAGATGTGTGCGTAAAATGGGGCCGCGAAATGTCTGAAACGTTTCATGCCCGTTATTCTGCAATAGCCAGGCGATATCGATATGTTATTTATAATGCGCCCATTCGACCGGCTCTATTACGTAGCAATGTGACCTGGCAATATCGTCCATTGGACCATTCTGCAATGCACTTGGCCGCTCAAAGCTTATTAGGTGAGCAAGATTTTACATCTTTTCGTTCGTTGGAATGTCAGTCTAAAACGCCCATGCGCAATATTCATTGCTTAGATGTGACTCGTCAGGGTGATCTGGTATTTATTGATATTACGGCGAATGCATTTTTACATCACATGGTAAGGAATATTGCTGGCGTTCTGATTGCCGTGGGTTCTGGGAAAAGATCAGTGTCTTGGGTCAATGAGGTATTATTGGCGAAAGACAGAAAGTTAGGTGCAGAAACAGCGCCGCCTTATGGTCTATATCTAGCGGCCGTTATTTATCCTAAAGAATTTCATGTGCCTGAGGCGGTTTCGAGCCCCATGGTGCTGTTGGAAAACTGATGATGAACCCAAATATGCCATGAATAACAAAGGATCCAACAATGAATGACAGCAGTGAAAAACGAGCCCATTTTATTCGCCAACTGATAATAGAAGACCTTGCTGAGGGAAAACATCAAACCGTGATTACGCGTTTTCCACCTGAGCCCAATGGGTATTTACACATTGGCCATGCGAAATCAATTTGTTTAAATTTTGGTTTGGCAAAAGAATTTTCAGGGCAGTGTTATCTTCGGTTTGACGATACCAATCCCATCAAGGAAGAAGAAGAATTTGTTAATGCCATCATTGAGGATGTTCGTTGGTTAGGGTTTGATTGGTGCGCAATGACGCATTCGTCTGATTATTATCAACAACTGTATGATTTTGCTATTTTGCTCATTGAAAAAGATTTAGCTTACGTGGATAGTTTAACGATGGACGAGATTCGTGCCTATCGTGGTACGTTGCAACAGCCAGGGCAGGAGAGCCCTTATCGAAGTCGCACTAAAGCGGAAAATCTAGATTTATTTACGCGGATGAAAGCTGGCGAATTTCCTGATGGGACGCATGTATTGCGAGCGCGGATTGACATGCAGTCAGGGAATATTAATCTGCGCGATCCGGTGTTGTATAGAATTCGTCATGTTGCCCATCAGCGCACAGGGACTGACTGGTGTATCTATCCTATGTATGATTACGCACATCCTCTGTCGGATGCATTTGAAAAAATCACCCATTCATTATGCACCTTGGAGTTTCAAGATCATCGACCTTTATATGATTGGTTAATCGAAAATCTGCCCGTGCCCGCCAAACCCATCCAAACCGAATTTGCCCGTCTTAATTTGTCACATACGGTCACCAGTAAACGTAAACTTCGACAATTGGTTGAGGCTGGCGTGGTGAGCGGTTGGGATGATCCACGTCTACCTACCTTAGGTGGGATGCGAAAGCGGGGCTATCCGCCTCAGGCGATACGGCAATTTTGTGAAATGATTGGCATTTCTAGAAGTGATTCGGTGATTGATATGTCATTGCTTGAGGCTTGTGTGCGTGATGAACTCAATACAACATCCGATAGGGCTTTGTGTGTGTTTGATCCAGTGAAGGTGGTGATTGAAAATTACCCTGAAGATAATATTGAGTCGTTGAGTGTTCCCTTTCATCCCCAAGATCAAAGCTCAGTTATTCGTAAGATGCCTTTTAGTCGTGAAATTTACATTGAACGCAGTGATTTCATGGAAGATCCGCCAAAAAAATATTTTCGCCTCGCTCCTGGCACTGAAGTGCGTCTACGTCATGCTTATGTGATTCGCTGCCATTCGGTGATAAAAGATGCGCAAGGTGAAATCATTGAGTTACGTTGTACCTATGATGAGGCAACATTGGGCAAGAATCCAGTGGATAGAAAAGTGAAGGGTGTTATTCATTGGGTGTCAGTAGCAGAGGCGCATCCTGTAACAGTTTATCAATATGATCGATTGTTTAACGATGCAAATCCTGCACGTGAAGAAGATTTTATGCAATTCATCAACCATGATTCGCTCAAAGTGCAACAGGCATTTTGTGAGCCTGCGCTGGCAGATCAACCTTTAAATAAACTATTTCAATTTGAACGCTTGGGTTATTACGTTGTGAATGAATTAGATGCCAAGGGGAAGGTGTCCGCCTTTCATCGGGTGGTCGATTTGAAGGACACGTGGGGAAAGAGCGACTAAATGCGTGCTAAGAATCCTAACCTGCTGATTTCAGAATTAAGGGGGCTCGATGTTACATCTTTATAATTCATTAACCCGTTCAAAAGAACGCTTCATTCCCCTTCAGGCGATGAAAATTGGGATGTATGCGTGCGGAATAACGGTCTATGACCATTGTCACTTAGGCCATGCTCGCACCATGGTGTGCTTTGATGTAATGGTACGATTTTTGCGTTCACAAGGGTATCAAGTCACCTATGTTCGCAATATCACGGATATTGATGACAAAATTATTGTTCGAGCGAATGAACGAGGGATCCCTATTCATGAATTAACCGCTCATTATATAGCGCTGATGCATGCTGATACAGAGGCGTTAAACGTGTTACCGCCTGATTTAGAGCCCCGTGCCACGCAATATATTGAATCAATTGTCCATTTGATAGAACGTTTGATAAAAACTGAGCATGCTTATGTCTCTGATAATGGGGATGTGTGTTATCAGGTGGATCATTTTGCTGAGTATGGAAAATTATCGCACAAAGATTTAGATGGATTGGTGGCCGGATCGCGGGTTGAAATCGTAAAAGAAAAGCGATCCCCCCTTGATTTTGTGTTATGGAAAATGGCAAAACCGGGTGAACCCAGTTGGTCTTCCCCTTGGGGTGAAGGTCGCCCAGGTTGGCATATTGAATGCTCTGCGATGGCAATGGGCGAATTGGGTGAGCAATTTGATATTCATGGGGGGGGGCTTGATTTACAGTTTCCGCATCACGAAAATGAAATCGCTCAAAGTGAGGCAGCCACGTGTAAACCCTTTGCTAACTATTGGCTTCATGTCGGTATGTTGCAGGTTAATAATGAAAAAATGTCAAAATCAACAGGGAATTTTTTCACCATTGCCGATGTGTTAAAACAACATCATCCGGAAGTGATTCGTTATTTTCTATTAAGTAGCCATTATCGAAGCCCGCTGAATTATTCAGAAGCTAATTTAGAACTGGCAAGGCGTGCATTAGTGCGGCTTTATCAGTCATTAAGGGATGTGAATCTTTCAGATGATGTTGATGAGCAGTGGGTCGCACACTATCATGAGGCGATGAATGATGATTTTAATACACCCATTGCTTTGTCTGTTTTATTCCAATTAAGTCATGAGATTAACAAATCTAAATCACCCCTCCTTGCGACAACTTTGAAACACTTGGGCGCTACATTAGGACTTTTGCAAACCTCGCCTGAGGTTTTTTTACAGGCAGGATTGCCAGAAGGGGATGTCATGCTGATTACTAAACTCGTGGATGATCGTTTTCAGGCTAGGTTAGCACGAGATTGGGTCAAGGCTGATGATCTTAGGAAGCAATTATTGGCGTTAGGGGTTGAGGTTGAAGATGGCGCTGAGGGGAGTACTTGGCGGATGATTCAGTCGTAAGCAGTCTAGCACCCTGCTGAGCGAGCATCGCGATGATGCGTTCGTGATGCAAAAGCCGGACAGACAGTAGTGACTCGAACCTATCCACTAATTAAAGAGAAGTTACTTAGGATTTTATTAGATCGTGATTGATATATCGCGCCTTTTTAACCGAGATTTAATCAGCCGCGGCTTGTCGGGGGCCTGTCATGGTAGTTCGCATTGTCCGTGCTCACTGCGTTCCGCGCGGAAAATACAAACCACCACGCCACCCCTCCAGTTAGTTTGTTATACAGACTAGTACCGTTTCCATTTAGTTTTGACAGGTAGCATCTTATCTTGCATTCATCTTTAGGTTTTGTAAACTCTAAAAAATGCTCAGATTAGCGGTGCTAGTCCTGCGCTTTTTTAGAGCTTACAAAACCTAAATCTA
>CANJHO010000051.1 GCA_947474165.1 Legionellaceae bacterium | reverse complement strand
TCAAGTGTTTTTTGATGTTATTTGGAAAACTATTTAGACGGTCATCAATTAAAACCAAAAGAATTTTACTTTTCAAAAATATCTGCCACTGCAGGGAGATCCTTCGCGCAAAAAGACGCGCTCAGGATGACGTAGCTGGGGAGTTACGATATTACTGTTGCTTGGTGGTTTACCACACTGGGGCTATAGCAGAAGCTGGGGATATGGTCCATCGGGGCTTATTGGAACAATTCTAGTAATTTATTTAATATTGGTGTTGTTAGGTCGTGTGTCCATAGGTTTTTAACGATCACATGAAAACATCAGATGAGGGAAAAATAAAATTCCCTCATCGTTTAGTTATTCTAGAACTTGTTATTATGAGTCATTTAGCGAATTACAGCGCTAACTGTTTCGGTTCGAACAAATAGATACTCAGATTTAGAGTTAGACCTGCCGTTAAGCAAATAAGATGTTAAGCAGTATTTTACTTTTCCCTAAAATTACAGAACCCTCCACGAAAACAACAATCTTACAGACTACCTAACAAAGATGCTGCAGCATCCCCCAACAAATCACTCTGAAGCTTGGCAGGCTCATTGAATATGGCCGTAGCAGCACTGCGATCAAGATAATGACGTGCCAACAATTTCAATGCGGAGGTTTCATCAAATTTCTCTTCAAGGACAACCAGTCCATCTTCAAGTGACGCACCCTCACCGAACCGCTGACCAAACTTACGGGCAAAGTATTGCAATGAAGCCTCCCTTGCCCTAGCTTGATGTGCAGTCGCAACAACGATACCAATTTTCTTTTGATCTTCTGGTGACATGTCTGCCAACCAGGGGTTGATAGCCTTGTCCAATGCATCAATTTCAAGCTTCAGTGCAATTTTTGTGGTATCAAAAATAAGCGGTTTAACCTGTTGAAAATAAGCATCTACTTCTGCTGTAGTCCAGTCTCCCTTTGTTAATACCCCCTGCAGAAAATCCTCAGTCAAGGTTGCAAGTTGAACCACTGTTTCCTTCTCTTTGGGAGAAATATTTATAGAGGGAATCAATGCAGCGGCTTGTTGCACATGCTGTTCAAGTGCACGTAAATCCAGCTTAATTTGTGGGTCTAGTTGGCCTGCATTTTTTTGAAATAATAAAAGATAGACAGCCATTGTCGCATGAGCAAATACTTTTACATCTTGATATGCGTTAGGGGTAACATCGATGGTTTCAGTTTTACCATTGTATTTGAGCACAAGATTACCGCCGAGGTTTAAGATAACTGCCCTCCCACCAGGTGCACCCAACGTTCGCATGATTTGCTCTACACGTTTCTCATATGCCTTATGAAAGTCACAATTAACGACAGCAATCGGCCCTGTCTTTGGCCGAAAATAAGGAAAGTCAGGACAAGCTAAATCTATTGATTCATTACCAACAGCAAATACAGAATTTAAATTAGAAAGAAGGACAATAATGAGTAGCAATTTTCGATGAAAACACACAAATCCACCTGCCCTAAAAGAATAATGAGAAGGGAAATCTTACAAGGAATTAGACTATATTCCAAGCGTTATGCTCGAATCTGGTGTATGGTATGACGGTGTGCGGAAACTACCGAATGAAACATTACGCGATTATCTTTTATTGCTGATCCTTTGCGGGCTGCGCAAATCAGAGCAGCCCTGGCCGCCAATAGTGAGTTAATTCAATTCTATTGGGATCTTGGCACCAACTTAATTGAGAAACAAAAGAGCCATCAATGGGGATCGGGCTTTTTAGAGCAGTTTTCTCACGACATGCGGCAGGCGTTCCCTGAGATGCAAGGGTTTTCTGTTCGCAATCTATACTGCGCGCGGTCATTGCACTTCAACGCACAGATCATACGCCATCATTACAAGGAGATAAAACATGGCAGGGTTTATAAACGCAGAACCAGGCATGAAACACTCAGTCATTTATACTGATGGAGCTGGCCAATATTTTAGATATTCAGGCGGAACATGGGCATGGAGAAATCAAAACCCTGGAAATATTCGCCCAGGGAGCATTAGCAAAAAACATGGTCAAATTGGTGTTGTTTTCAATTTTGCAGTTTTTCCCGACAGAGAGTCTGGTCATCTAGCATTATTAGATGTTTTAAAAATCACATATGCGGACTCCTCTATTGATGAAATGATGGATCACTTCGCGCCACCAAGTGAAAATAATACAGCCAGATATAAAAAATTTCTTCATGAAGTAACCGGCGTAAAAGACAATCGAAAAATTAATGCCTTCACTGACAATGAATTTGAAAAGCTATGGCAAGGCGTTGAGCAGATTGAAGGTTACAAAGAAGGAAACATCGTTCAGATTTTTAAAATTACTCATGCACGTCAAGAAAAAAGCGGTTGTATTTGTGATTATTATGTTGACCCTGCAGGATGGATTATAAAAGAACAATGCATCGCCCTTGCTAAGAAAAGCCAGGTTGAGCTTGAAGTTTGTACCTCACGATTAGGACATGCATATCTCAAAGCGGCACCTCGTAGCTCATTTCAGACGAGCCTCAAAAATCTTGTTGAAAAAAAGCCTAGGGGATAAACATGCGGCTATTTTTTTATTTCATAATCGCCTTAATCATACCCCCCTGCGCGTTTGCTACATCACACTCGATCCATGTATTCGCTAGATCAGGCAACATTTATTATGTGGAAGATGATAAACAAACGATTCAATTAACTCACAAGGGCATGGATCAGGCTCCGGTTTTATCGCCAAATAAAAAGAGTGTTGCATTCGTTAGGACAAGTAAAGATAGCATCCCACCACGTTGTGGTGATTTTGCAGATACGCGGAGTCGTTATGGCGAACAAATTTGGAGCATTTATATCAAGAATAAAATGCCACACTTGCTTGTAAACCACCATTTTTCATGTGATACGCCAACAGACATGATTGTAGACCCAAGATACTTAAAATTTTCCCCAGATAGCAAGCGTCTTTATTTTCTAACCTCTGCATGGGTGGCCTCAGGCGCATTGCATGTGATTAATATCAATGGTAGCAAACCGCGGTATTTGCAACCCGCAAATTCATTCGATGTTGTTAAGCATGGGAAATATAAAGGCAAGTTAGTTATCCAACAGCATCAGTATGCTACAGGAGGAGGAGGTAGTTATGAAGGATGTTGGCTATATACATCAGAGGGTAAAAAAGTGCGGCGATTATCTGAAAATAGATGCAACAACATATAGCGCTATAGGTATTGAAATACATGAGTGTTGCAGACTAGACTACCAACGCAGCAACACTCCAACCAAATCAAAAGGGATATCATTATCAACTGATAGTGGGTTTCTAAGTTGTTCGTCACCTAAAAAATCGCAAAATTCTCATGAGTTTTTAGCGCGGAGGCCTACATCACATTATTTGATCAAAAAAAATTTTTTACTGTCAACTTTGTCATTTGACAGGCGAGCGGGAGCCCAGCGCGAGTCGCTAAAATAGTTAGAAAAAGCGCGACAGAAATTAATCCCGGCAGAAATGCCGGAGGTTAATCATCGTATACGTTATGGTTTTGAAGGCGTAGTGTAGGTGGCTCAGGCGATCAAAGCGGAGCAGCAAGCGGCGAAATTTATCCTCCCAGGCGAATACGCGCTCGATCGTTTGAAATCGCTCTGCAAAGATGTTGGGATCGAATAAAGGCTTGCGCCCACAGAAGGCAACCACTTTATCACCTTTGAGGTGCTTGTGGCCGCTATAGCCAAATGACTTAAATAGTGACATCTTTGGCGCAGGACCCCGCTTCCCAGTAGTTAAGTGTGGTAAGACAAATTCCTCAAACTGCTTGACAGTCAACGACACAGGGATCCCTTGTCGGCATTGATGCGCCACTCGAGTAAAATTTTAATGTTGGCCATGATAACAGGACTCTGCCTTGATCGCCGCGATCTGATCAATTAATGGGTTAAGAAACAAAGCCTGGTGGGCCTACAAGGACTTGAACCTTGGATCAACGGATTATGAGTTATGAATTTAAAAAACAGTTTTCAGTGTTTTATCTCAAACTTCGACATATATTCGACAAAATCAACTTGAAACCGACCATTTTTGTTTTATTTTAGCTAAAAAGAGACCGATTAACGGACGAACCAGCGTTGATCACTTTTTTGCCGATCAAGTTAGGTGGGCGCAATGTATTGAGAATTTGCTACAGAATGATATTCTACTCATCCAACCTCACATAAAAAGAAATTTATGAATCAAGAAACCGCTATCGTCCTATTCAAAGAGCAAACCATTCGTCGTACTTGGCATAATGATGAGTGGTGGTTTAGCGTTGTAGATGTTTGTACTGTATTAACAAACAGTTCTGATGGCGGAGCTTACTGGCGGAAGTTAAAACAAAGACTGAAGAAGGAAGGCAGTGAGGTCGTGACAAATTGTCACGGACTGAAGTTAACAGCACTGGACGGCAAAAAATACGCTTCTGATTGTGCAAATACTGAAGGCATCTTTCGGTTAATTCAATCCATTCCTTCGCCTAAGGCCGAGCCTTTCAAGCGTTGGTTAGCAAAAATCGGCTATGAACGTATACAGGAAATCGAAGATCCAGCGCTAGCGCAGGAAAGAATGAAGCAACTCTATGAACAAAAAGGCTATCCCAAAGATTGGATAGATAAACGTCTCCGTGGCATCGCCATTCGACAAAATTTAACCGATGAATGGCAAGAACGAGGAATCACGCATCAAAAAGACTATGCAATTTTAACTGCGGAAATCTCTAAGGCTACCTTCGGTATGACACCAAACGAATATAAACAATATAAAAATATGCCTGAAAAATCCAACGCTAATCTGCGCGACCAAATGACCGATCTAGAGCTTATTTTTACAATGCTTGGTGAGAAAGTCACCACCGAAATTTCTAAAGTAGAGAAGCCTGATGGACTCATTGAAAATAAAAAGATCGCACGTCGCGGAGGATCGGTGGCTGGTAACGCAAGAAAGGAAACAGAAAAGGAATTGGGCAAAAGTATCATCAGTCGTAATAATCATTTACAACTTACAAATGATTCAGATGATGATACCGATGCTTCGAAAGCCAATGCAGCAAATTAACAATTATATATTGAAGTGTATGGGAGTGATGCAATCGGCTGATGTTATTGCGATTGAACCTCATCCATCAAATGGCATAGAAGGAGTTAAATAATGGCAGCATTTATAAAAGCGGAAGCGGGTATGAAACATTCAGTTATTTATACTGGCTGGCTACTCAAAGACAAATGTATATGGCTCCCCGGGACGGGCTCGAACCGCCGACCTAATGATTAACAGTTATAAAATAATGGGTTTTAACTGCTTCTACTTACTTTTAATTTATCCTAATACCCCTTTGTTTAAAAGGAATTTCTCTTGTAATTCGATATTAACTCTTTTAATATGTTTTAAGTATTTGTTCGACACATGTTCGACACGTATAAGTTGGAAGTATAAATGAAAATCACTAAATCTGTAGTTGATAAATTACCCATACCAGTTGCAGAGACCCCGGGTAAGACCGCACAAAAACGTTATTACGACGATAACATGAAGGGATTTGGTGTTCGGGTAACTTCTGGCGGTACAAAAGCTTTTTTTGTGGAGAAGCTGATTAAAAAGAAACTTTGTCGTATTACATTAGGTCGTTATCCTGAGCTAACTGTTGAAATGGCACGAAAAGAAGTACAAAAATTACTTGGTCAAATTGCTATTGGAATTGATCCTGTTGCTGAGAAACGTGCTGAAAAAATGCGTGAAGTTACATTAAATGAGGTGTTTAATGATTATATTCAAGTACGTAAATCACTAAAGCATAATACGCTATATAATTACAAAAGGGTTTTAAGTACGGCCTTTGCTGGCTGGGGGGATAAATCCTGTCTTACCATCACAAAAGATAAAGTAGCTAGGCATCATGAAAAATTAGGGAAAGAAAATGGTGAAGCTTATGCCAATTTAGCCATGCGCCTACTGCGCGCACTTTTTAATTTTGCTGCAGGTCAGTATGAAGATGCACAAGGTAAATCATTGATTACCGAAAATCCTGTTAATCGCTTATCACAAACCCGCGCTTGGTATCGGGTTGAACGCCGCCAAACCTTCATTAAAAGCCATGATCTGGCTGCTTGGTACCTCGGAGTGCAGCAATTAAGCAATGCAACGCTACGCGACTACCTGTTATTACTCATATTAACAGGATTACGCCGTCAAGAAGCTGCACGATTGACTTGGGATAATGTAGACTTAACAGCTAAAACCTTTACGATTACGGATACTAAAAATAATGAACCCCATACATTACCTTTAACGGATTATTTGTATGAACTACTGAAATTACGTAGTCAAAGTCAGAGCAATGAATTTGTATTCCCAGGCACTGGCGCTGCAGGCCACATTATTGAACCACGCAAACAAATGGTTAAGGTTACCCAGGCATCAGGTGTTGAATTTACAGTTCATGATTTACGCAGAACTTTTATAACCATTGCAGAAAGCCTAGATATTTCAGCCTATGCACTTAAGAGATTAATGAATCATAAAATGGGTGGTGATATTACTGCGGGTTATATTGTGACTGATGTTGAACGCTTAAGGAAACCCATGCAGCTGATTACCGATTACATTTTGAAGTGCATGGGAGTAATAAAATCCGCTGAAATTATTACTATCCAACCTATGGAAAAGGAGTTATTGAAATGAACATCCCAACCTCGTCTGAATTATTAACAGCCATTCGTAATTTATTAATTCAATCACGTACACAACTGCAGCAAACAGTTAATCATGCCATGGTGAATACGTATTGGGAGATTGGCCGTTTAATTGTTGAAGAAGAGCAAAAAGGAGAAAAAAGAGCAGCCTATGGCCAATCCCAGATTAAAACTCTGGCACAAGACTTGCGTAAGGAGTTTGGTAAAGGCTTTACTGCAAGGAACTTATTGAATATGCGAGCTTTTTACTTACAAAACCCAATTTGGCACTCAGTGAGTACCAAATTGACATGGACACATTATCGTATTTTATTACGGGTTCAAGATCCTAAAGCACGTGAATGGTATACTCAAGAAGCTATAGAAAATGCATGGACAGTTAGGGCGTTAGATCGCCAAATTGATAAGCTTTATTATGAGCGTTTACTCATGAGTAAAGATAAGGATCCTGTCATTCAAGAAGCGGAGGATCATACAAGGCCTTTACAAATTGATTCCAAAAATTACTTACGTGATCCCTATATTTTAGATTTTCTAAATTTACCTTACCAACCAGTGGTTGAAACTGAGCTTGAACAAAATCTCATAAATAATCTTCAACAATTTTTGCTAGAACTTGGTAAAGGATTTGCGTTTGTTGAACGCCAACAACGGATTGCCACAGAAGATCAGGATTTTTATATTGATCTTGTTTTCTACAACTTCAAGCTCAAATGCTTTTTGCTGATCGATTTAAAAATAGGCAAATTAACCTACCAAGATGTAGGTCAAATTGATACTTATGTAAGAATTTATGATGAGCACCGCAAAGGTTCTGATGATAATCCAACTATTGGCTTAATTCTTTGCTCAGAAAAAAATGAAACCATCGCAAAATATTCTGTTCTCAAGGATAGCAAACAGCTTTTTGCTTCGAAATATTTACATTATTTACCAACGGAAGAAGAGCTGCGTCGTGAATTAGAGCGTGAGCGAGCAGTTTTAAATCAATCGCCTGACAGTTAGAAGCCCAAACAATAGCCCCTACCGCTAAAATAACATCAAACTGCTCTCGTTATTGTAATTCGACCATCAATGAACGGTTTATGAGCAAAGAGTCTATTCCTGATTTTGAAATTGGTGCACAGCTTGTGCCCCAATTACGGCATGACCCGTGCCGTAATTGGAAAATTATTTTCCGTTTTGAAAATGGCAACGCCTATGATGTTAACTTTGAGGATTATCACTAATGAATACTTTAAGAGCAAAAGACAGAAGGCCGACTCATCCAGGCGTCATCTTACGGGAGGATGTATTGCCATCATTGGACATGACTCAAACCGAATTAGCGGAGCGATTGGGTGTTTCCAGACGCACAGTTTCTCAGATCATTCATGAGCATCGTCCAATTACCCCCGATATAGCGATCCGATTAGCGCATTTACTGGGTGGCATGCCAGAAAGCTGGTTAAACATGCAGTTGGCTCTAGATGTATGGGAGTTAGAGCGTAAAAATGCTCGCAGTTATGATCAGATTAAAAAAGTTGCATAGTAGGTATTATATGTTGTCACGGATACGAGTACTGAGAACAACAGCCAGCTGTTAATTGATTTATGTTATCAAAATCTGCTGGGACATTTGGGACACCCGGGACAAGCCCGCCAGGCTTGAGTTGTAGCTGTCCCACATCCCTATTTTTAATTTGGGACAATTGGGACAAAATCATCGCCCAATATCGGTTTTTTAGTATCAATCGATATCATTTCTTTTAATAAGATCCAAAACGCTTGACAAGCTTTTAAGGTTTAAGCGATACTTTTTTCGAGCTTGAGGCGTTTGTTAGAGCTCATGGCATAAAAGCCATAGGATTATGCTTATCACCATTTTTATCCGCGCGATTGGAGCCCGGAAGGTTGATATTTATTACACAGGGATGATGTGGACCGGCATTTTGCTGGAATAAATAATCAATCGACGAGGTTTCCTATGTCTATACAAAAACCATCTCGTTTAAATCTTTTAAACGAATTTGAATCTGCACCCCAATCTGCTTTATTTAATCAACAAACCATTGCTGCGGTCTTGAGTTGTTCGACGCAGTTACTTGAGCGTAACCGCTGGGCGGGTAGTAGTGTTCCCTATCTGAAAATTGGTCGTAAGGTGTTGTATCGAAAAAGTGATGTGCTGGATTTTCTCCAACAACAAAAAGTTTATCGCTCAACCAGTGACGAAGGTCAGTCGCAGGCGTTGGCTGTCGCATAAATTTAATCGTTGTTTCATGATTCCTGGAAAGAAATGTATTTATTTTGATGCACTTTCCATGGATGTTGTCTGGAGAATATTTTATGTCACAAAATCATGTTATTGCATTACCCAATGCTCCTAAACAGCGACCTGTCGTATGCGAGTATGCGGGCGGTTATTTCAGGTTAACTGACCAAGGGGTAACATTTGTTAGCAAGGACAAGGACGGCCATCAACTTCCCCCGCGCTGGATTTGTTCACCGTTGCATGTCGTCGCGAAAACGCGTGATGCCAAAAGCGGTGAATGGGGTCGTTTGCTGGAATGGCTGGATGACGATGGCATCACCCATCAATGGGCTATGCCTCTGGCCTTGTTGCAAGGGGATGCCTCGGATGTTAGGCGCGAGTTGGCCCGATTGGGTCTCGCCATTTCTCCCAACAGAACAGCACGTGATCTGCTGACTTCATATTTGCAGGTGTTTCCGATAGAAGCGCGTGCACGATGCGTGGACAGATTGGGCTGGCATGGCGAGGTCTTCGTCACAGCTTCTCAATCCATTGGCCATTCAACGGAAAAAATCGTCTTTCAAAATACCAATGCCATTGAACCGGCGTTGTCTTCTTCGGGTACAGCAGAGGAATGGCGAGATTCGATAGGTCGTTTGGCAGTGGGAAACTCACGGCTTGTATTTGCTATTTCCATCGCACTTGCTCCTGTGCTGGCAAAACTGGTTGGTGAAGACTCCGGCGGTTTTCACTTAAGAGGCGCATCATCTTCAGGCAAAAGCACGGCATTAAACGTCGCTGCGTCGGTTTGGGGCAATCCACAAGCCTATTGCCGTTTATGGCGTACCACGTCCAATGGCCTTGAGGGACTGGCAGCATTGCACAACGATGGCTTGCTGATTCTTGACGAACTTAGTCAGATGGATCCGCGGGAAGCAGGGGAGGCAGCCTATTTGTTAGCGAATGGACAAGGTAAAACACGTGCCTCACGATTAGGCACGGTTAAGCAATCTTCCAAATGGTCTTTGTTTTTCTTGTCTGCCGGGGAAGAATCATTGACGTCGCTCATGGCAAAAACAGGGCAGCGAAGCAATGCCGGTCAAGAAATCCGTTTGGCTGATATTGAAGCTGATGCTGGCGCTGGAATGGGCGTGTTTGAAACGATTCATAATCAGCTAAGCCCCGCCAGCATGGCATTGTCGTTAAAGAAATATTCCAGCCGATATCACGGTGCGGTGGGCATGGCATGGCTGCAAGAAGTCGTAGCCAACCGACAAGTGATGGCTCGTTTTATCGCTGATATTATTAATCGTTTCATTGAAACCGTAATCCAGTCCAATTCGAATGGGCAGTCTATTCGTGTAGCCAGACGCTTTGCATTGGTCGCTGCCGCCGGAGAACTGGCCAGCCAGTTTGGCCTGACTGGCTGGAACAAAGGAGAATCATTTCAAGCGGCACAACAGTGTTTTACCGCATGGATGGATGCCTTTGGAGCAGAAGGTAATCGCGAGGACCGCGCGATCATGGCACAGGTGCGTGGATTTTTTGAATCGCATGGCGCCAGCCGGTTTGATAACGTTCGCTCACCCAACTGTGAAAAAATTCAAAACCGCGCCGGGTTTTATCAAACAGATGATCAGGGATTCCGGATATACATGGTGTTGACTGAAGTTTTCAAAAACGAACTCTGCAAAGGATTCGATCAGCGGATGGTGGCGAAGATATTATTGCAAGCCGGCTGGCTGAAACCGGCTTCTGATGGCAAAGCCTCACACAAGCCAAGAATCAAAGGTGTGGGTACACCGAGGTTGTATGTTTTTACGGATAAAATTTGGGGTGGGGAATAAAGTAGTTTATGAAAACTACAAATTTGAGCAGGTCATTTATATCTTAATGGCCTTCTCGATTTCTTCAATAGAGCACCGTTCTGGATCCGTCATTTATTTTCTTCGCAAAACTCGAAACTTTAATGGGCTTGTTTGTATTTAGACCGGGTGCCTTTTTGGTTGATTTGGCACGGGACAAGATCTGTCCCCCTTTGCGGGTTTGATGAGGCTATTAACCCCATCAAATGGTTTGTCTTGATTAAAATTTATCAATTTTCTTGGCCAACTCGATTACGGCATCGTTGATGTCTGCTGAGTATTTCATGTTAGCACATTCTAGCTCATGAAAATTATTGTCATCGTACCACTTCACGAAATACAAGTAGCCTGAGCTGTTGCTTCCTTCAACGGGCATCAAAATGGTTGCCTTGTTGTTGACAGTGTAGGTTACATCTTCTTGTGCCAATTGAGCTGCAGTATTAGAGGCCTTCACATTCATTACACCATAAGAGCAAGTCCCAATCTCTTTATGAATAAAGAATTGAGAGGCGCCAGACCATCCGCCAAGCTCTTGATGAAAGCCTCCTTTAGGAGCGGCAGTCATGACATTGATGTCATCAGCAGCTTTTAAGGATTTATTTTTGTTAAGACTTGGAAACGTAAATGCAAGTTTCATTTGACTTACATTAGCACTTAGCCCTGTGTAGCCATCGCTTTCTTTATTAACACTTGTCTTGAGCTCATTTTTAACCCTGGTTGGTGTCATTGAAAGCAATTCACGAGGGCGGTTGATGTATTTATTAACATAGCCTTTCTCTTTGAACTCAGCCATTTCTTTGTCGCCCTGGGCAATTTCTTCTGCCGTAAGGCCAAGCATGGTACGGGGAACAACCCTGATCCCAGACCCAGGAAGAGGAAGTCCCATTTGAGCCAATATCTTCATGTTTTCTTTTTCTGCTTCAGCACGTTCTTCTGGCGTTAACGCAAATGCTGTGGCTGATAGCGCTATCAATGCACTTAAAATTATTTTCATTTTCATTTAAAATCCTTAATCCCAACCATCAATAATGTTACATCCCTCAGCATAAGTGCTATCAAAAGGAACGGAATCATGATAACCCCTGAGGTAGTGATATCCCCATACTGCAAAGCCTCCATGAACACCCTCACCCCAACAAATAGCCGCAACACGGTCATTATAATTAAACCCTGTATCTAAGAGATGTTGTCCTGCTTGATAGTGTTTGTGGATACTTACAACTTTCCAGTTATAAGAATGGCCTTTCCACCATGTGATGGATTCATTATTTAAACAGTTAGCTCTGCTGTGAACGGTGGTATTATAAAGACCGGCATGTACTGTAGTAGCGAGTGAAAGCAAGGCACATCCGGCTAATTTTCCTATATACTTCATTGTATTACCTACTCCTCTTAATTTCCTTTTACACCTTACTAGTCATTTTGGCGGCCCCTCAAAATTTCGCTATTACGCGGAAACTTATTTTACAACGGTTCACGCCTAATTTCCTTTATTTTATGATGAACCTCCAAAAACAATTAACTGAGTGACAGGTAACGTTGCGCTATTTGTTGTTAACTGAACTTGATACTGATCGAAAATATGATCTTTCTTTTTCATGTTATTCGCGAAAACGAACCCCATCTCTTCCGCAGAAATTTCCAAGGGCGCAATATACATTCATTCGAATGGTGCGTTTTTGCAAGGATTGTCCCATGTGCCCCACATCAATTAAAAGACTTGGGAACCGTGATAATCCTGTCGTGGCGCGGCTGCCCCACAAGTCCCATTTGTCCCTTGGGTTTTTGATAACTATGTGACATCGCCAACCTCCTGCGAGTTGCTCCTGGGATCCATTTTGATTGGTGAGCGGATGGATAAACTTTGAAAAAATAGTAACTACCCAGCAGCTGTGTTAAAAGCTCTGGTTTTTCATTGACTTTTAACACAGCTGCTGGGTAGTTACAAAAAATATATGTATTAATTTGGGGTTAGAGGAGAGAATGAGAAGGCAGATCAATTTGTATAATCGCGCTGCGCGCGATTATACAAACAAGGGTAACCACATTGAATTTATATGAAAATTTCACAGCCCTTTGGCTGCGTCACTGCGGTAAACGAGCAGTGATGCAGAAGTACGGTTCATCTATTGTGTATGATTACTGAGACAAAAAACATCAACTAGAACGCTGTTGAAATTTGTTTTTTTCATAAGTTTCATACCAACTTTCGAGGCGACATTTTTTGATGCCATATTTTCATGATGGATAATTGAAATTAAGGTCGGTATTTTTAACTGATTTAGCGCATAATTTTTGATGGCCAACGCTGCTTCAGTTGCCATGCCGTTGCCCCAAAATGCTTGATCCAGTCGATATCCTAGTTCAATAAAATTTTCTCCGTCCACTATTTGATGTAACAATCCACAAAATCCAATGAGCTGATGATTTTTCTTTAAAGTAAGTGCGAGCAAGCCGTAACCGTGTTGTTCGTATAAATTAATCCAGTTTGTTATTTGTGTCTTAACTGTTTGTTTATCTAATGGTTTTCCATTACCAATATAACGCATTACATCTGGGTTTGTGCATATTTGAGAAAAGGGTTCGATATCATCCATATTAAAAGGGCGCATTAATAATCTATCTGTTGTAATTTCAACGTTATTTGTTGCCAGTAGTTTATTCATGTCGAGCTTCATAATGTGATGGGGAACAGGGTGCCAGGAAGCAACAAAGTCTCCGACAATTTGAAAACCAGCTTTCTGATAAACATGGACTGCTCTTTTATTCCCTTGCTCAGGATCAATGAAGACCTCAGAAATATCAGAAAAACGACGGGTTTAAATAGGAAGCGATGATTAGATGTATTCATGGATTGTTATCTGCTTATGAGAGGATGTTATGAAGGGTGACATTTTATTCGGCGCTTTCTCGTAACTACTTGATTTAATTGCTGGGCTCACTAGGACTATGAACCATAGGACCAACGGATTATGGGCTGTAAATTTAAAAAACGGTCTTGCAGTATTTATCTCAAACTTCGACATATATTCGACACGTAAAAATTAACGTTTAGATACAATGTCGCAAATACCTTGCTGTATATGGCTCCCCGGGACGGGCTCGAACCGCCGACCTAATGATTAACAGTCATCCGCTCTACCGACTGAGCTACCGGGGAATGTGGCGGAATCTTAAATGGATTCTGCTGATTGGTCAAGGGATTGACTGATAAATTATTTTTCGGAGAAGCGTTGAAGTCTATCTAATGCGTCTCGAAGCGTCTCCATGCTTGTTGCAAAAGACAGTCGGATACACCCTTCTGATCCAAAAGCTGAGCCTGGAACCAATGCCAGGCCTACATCTTGCAATAATTTATCGGCAAACTCAATGTCATTGGCAAAGCCAAAGCGCTTAATAATGGCGTCTACATTGGGGAAAATATAAAAAGTGCCATCGGCTGGGATCACCTCAATGCCCTGAATCTCATTAAGGCGGTGAAATACATAATCATGGCGTTCATGAAAAGCCTTGACCATCGTTCGCACGGTTTCATCCCCACCATTCAATGCGGCCACCGCCGCTTTTTGGGCAATAGAGCAAGGATTAGAGGTGGATTGTGATTGTATTGTTTTCATGCCCGAAATAATTGATGCAGGCCCGCCGGCATAACCAATGCGCCAACCCGTCATGGCATAGGCTTTAGAGACGCCATTGAGTACAATGGTCCTGTCATAAAGCGCAGGACACGCATCCAATATATTAACAAAGGGTTGAGACCAAAGAATATGCTCATACATGTCATCTGTCGCAATGACAACCGATGGGTGCTGCTGCAATACCTCCGCCAGCGCTTGTAATTCAGCAAAGGTATAAACAACCCCTGATGGATTCGAGGGGCTATTGATGAATAATAATTTTGTTTTAGGCGTGATGGCTGCGGCCAACTGTTCTGCGCTAATTTTATAACGACTAGCCACCGTTGTCGGTAAAATAACAGGGGCTCCACCCGCCAATAAAACCATATCGGGATAGGATACCCAATAAGGGGCTGGGATCAAAACCTCATCCCCCTCATTGATCAATGCTTGACATAAGTTATAACAACTTTGTTTCCCCCCCACAGACACCAAAATTTGGTTCGGCTGATAATCCAACCCATTATCCCGTTTAAATTTATCAATCACTGCCTTTTTTAGATCAGCAATGCCATCCACTGGCGTATATTTGGTAAAACCTGCATCAATGGCTGCAATGGCTGCCTGCTTAATGTGCTGAGGCGTATCGAAATCAGGCTCGCCGGTGCCCAAATTAATGATATCAAACCCTTGGGAGCGCATTTGCTCGGCCTTGGCCGCAACCGCCAGGGTAGGCGAAGGTTTAACTAGACTCATGCGCTTTGCCAGTGCAATATCCATTGATTAACTCCTTTGATAAACCCATTTCACCTGAAAACCATGATTTTCAGGTGAAATCAGTATATAGTTCATATTATGAAGAAAGCATTCAAAATTCACTCAAACTACCAACCCGCAGGCGATCAACCCACGGCGATTGCCTCATTGATTGAGGGTCTGAAATCGGGTTTATCCCGTCAAATTCTCTTGGGCGTGACCGGCTCAGGTAAAACATATACCATTGCCAATGTCATTCAGTCAATGCAACGACCAACGCTCATTATGGCCCCCAATAAAACCTTGGCAGCCCAATTGTATGGGGAATTTAAAACCTATTTTCCCGATAATGCGGTGGAATATTTTGTATCTTATTACGATTATTACCAACCAGAAGCCTATGTTCCCTCATCGGACACCTTCATTGAAAAAGATGCGTCAATTAATGAACACATCGAGCAAATGCGCTTGTCCGCCACAAAAGCACTGATCGAACGTAAAGATGCCATCATTGTTGCAACCGTTTCTGCTATTTATGGCTTGGGCGACCCCGATTCGTACTTGCATATGGTATTACATGTATCCCGTGGAGAACAATGCCATCAACGTAAGATTTTAAAACGACTTGCAGAAATGCAATACATTCGAAGCCCCCAAACCTTGTCGCGAGGGCAATTTCGGGTGCATGGGGATGTGATTGATATTTTTCCGGCCGATGCGGAAAAAGAAGCGATTCGCATTGAGTTATTTGATGATGAGGTCGCAAATATCGCGCGCTTTGATCCCTTAACCGGTGCGATTTTACAACGCCTACCGCGAGCTACTATTTTTCCAAAAACCCATTATGTCACGCCCCGTGAGCGAATATTACAAACGATTGATGAGGTGAAGATTGAACTCAGCCATCGACTAGAAGAATTCACAGGACAAAATAAATTACTTGAGGCACAACGCTTACAAGAGCGCACACGCTTTGACATAGAAATGATGTTGGAACTGGGTTATTGCTCTGGGATTGAAAATTATTCTCGCTATTTATCGGGGCGAAACGCAGGCGAAGCGCCACCGACATTATTTGATTATCTGCCACCAGAAGCCCTATTAATCATCGATGAATCACACGTGACGGTCCCCCAAATCGGCGGCATGTATCGCGGGGATAGGGCGCGCAAAGAAACCCTGGTGAATTATGGTTTTAGACTCCCCTCAGCCCTAGATAATCGCCCGATGCGTTTTGAGGAATTTGATGCCCGCTCACCGCAAACCATTTATGTCTCAGCAACCCCTGGGCCTTATGAACATGAGCACGCCGACAATATTGCCGAACAAGTGGTGCGTCCCACGGGCTTGATTGATCCAGACGTTAGCATTCGACCTGTAACCCATCAAGTCGATGATCTATTATCCGAAATCCACAAGGTCACCAAAGCTGGCGATCGCACCCTCGTGACCACCTTAACCAAACGCATGGCGGAGGATTTAACCGATTATTTTCGAGAAGCAGGCATCAAAGTACGCTATTTGCATGCAGATATCGATACGGTTGAGCGCGTGGAAATTATTCGTGACCTGCGTTTGGGTGAATTTGATGTGTTGGTAGGGATCAATCTATTGAGAGAAGGCTTGGATATGCCAGAAGTCGCCTTGGTGGCCATTCTTGATGCGGATAAAGAAGGCTTTTTACGCTCCGAGCGCTCCTTGATTCAAACCATCGGTCGCGCTGCCCGTCATGTAGAGGGTCGCGCCATTCTTTATGCGGATAAAATAACAGGATCCATCCAGCGCGCACTAGATGAAACAACCCGTCGACGGGATAAGCAACGCGCTTATAATGTTGAGCATGGGATTACGCCCCAAGGAATCTCAAAATCCATTGCAGATATCATGGAAGGCGCCTATATTGGCACGCGCAAAAAAGTTGTTATGAAAAAGGCGAACATTCAATACTTGCGACCCGATGAGCTCGTAAAACAAATTAATTGCTTAGAACAACAAATGCTACTTCATGCAAAAAACATGGCCTTTGAGGAAGCCGCCTTGGTGCGAGATGAAATGCTTCAATTGAGAGAACAACTGAAAACGTCTGCATTTTAACCCTGATACCCACCCCCCAAAGCTTGATAAACCCCCACAATGGCATCGAGCTGTTGCATCTTCGAAAGGATTACATCCAATGCAGCATAATCAACCGTCAATTTCGCATTGGCCACTTCTCTATAGTCTTTTGCGCCGACATTGTATCGGGCTAAAGCCAGCGCATACAGTGTTTTTGAAGCCTTCAGCGCTTTTAATTTATCAGCATAGATGGCATTCATTTTTTGTTGATTGGTGAGGCTATTGTCCACATCAGCAAATGCGGCGCGCACGGTTTGGGCATAATTAAAATAAGCAGCAGAATAGCCTGCTTTGCTTGCATTGATTTGCTCATAGTTGGCACCATTAAGAATAGGCATGGATGCCATGGCTTGTGCAATCCAAAAGCCTGTACTGAGCGTTAACAAGTGTGACAAGTCCACAGAGGCCTGCCCTAATAATCCCGTGAGTGAAATCGCCGGGAAAAAATTGGCATAAGCCAATCCAATGTTGGCGCCTGACATTTTTAAATTTTCACCGGCCATGATGATATCAGGCCGATTTTTTAATACGCCTGCAGGAATGCTTGAAGGAATAAGACCGTCGATAGACAACGCCTGAATGGCTTGATGGGTCGGGATGGCGCGGGGATTGTGATTAAGCAACAGTGCAATGGCATTTTCAACTTCTGCGATGCTGTTTTCGATGCTGCGAAGACTTGCTTCATGATTAACAATTTGTTGATCTAGCGTCGTGACGGTTGATAAATCACTCGCACCCTCTTGATATCGCACATATTCCAATCGACGCACCCTCTTTAAATCATGCACCAACAGGCTTTGCTCCCTCTGCTGCGCACGTTGGCCAAGCAGCATAAAATAGGATCCCGTGATTTGGCTGATAAGGCTTAATCGGGTCGAAAGGTAGGTCGCTTTTTGCAGATCAAGCGATGCTTTGGCAAACTTATTGTGATGGATGTTGGCCAGAATATTTAAAGAATAGCTGGGCACAAACCCGGTATAATACCCGTGAAAATGGATGGAACCTGTTTTAGAGAGAATACGGCTTTGCGCTAGCGCCCCCTCCTGCGTAACATGACTATCCCACCCTCCCCCAACAAATCCATTGCCAGAAACGCCTAACGTCGGAAGCCATGCAAAACGGGCTTGTTTTAACTGGGCTTGGGCTTGAAGCACATTGGCCGCTGCCGTTTCCAGTTGATTATTATGGGTTAGTACGTCGTGAATTAATTGGTTTAATACCGGATCATGCATTCTCCTCCACCATTTAAGGTGACTCATATCGCAAGGATTATCCTGTATTGTGAGGCCACCTCGGGTGACTTTGGGCGTTGCTAGATCCAATGGGGGATGGAGCGGCACCCCCTTGCAAGCATTCAGGAGGAGAAGCCCCGCAATGATAATAATCCGTGAAGTCGTGATCATGAGCGCCTTTTTATTGGGGTTGAGAACAAATCAATGTCCATTTTTAATCCAATGTTTTTCTAAAGACCATTCTCGTTAAAAGAATCAAAATAAATGCAATGAAAATGATTGGAAAGATATTAGGAATAATTTCCGCCATGACATTACCTTTTAGCATAATACCTCGTGTAATTCGCATAAAATAGGTCATGGGAAGGCAGGTCCCAATCCATTGTGCCCATAAGGGCATGCCATAAAATGAAAAAATATACCCTGAGAGGAAAATAGAGGGTAGCTGGAAAAATGTGCTGAGCTGCATGGCTTGCATGGGGGTCTTGGCGATGGTTGAGAAAATCATGCCCACCATGAGATTGGCAACAATAAACGGTGCACTGGTAAGATAAAGCAAAAAAAGACTCCCTTCGATGGGGATGTGAATCAATAACTTACCAAAAATAAGCACGCTGGTGAGCTGTAAGTAGCCCAAGACAATATAGGGGATCACCTTCCCTAAGATAATTTCAGTAGGCCGCAACGGCGTGCTCAGCAGCATCTCCATGGTGCCTGATTCAAATTCAGAGGTAATGGCGGTTGAGGTGAGCATCACCATCGTCATGGTTAACAAAACGCCAATCAAACCTGGGATAATATTAAATGCGCTGTTATTTGATTCATTATACATGCGGTGAATGGTTAGATTAACTTGCCGATTCACCCCATTGGGAGGCAATGGCCTCAAGCCATGCACGGTAAATTGATCAATGGCAAGGTTTAAAATAGGCAATACATTGCCCAAGGCCGTGGCACTACTGCCGGGATCTGAGCCATCTATTTCAACCAAGAGCGCGGGGTTTTCTCCACGAATAAATTTACGGGTAAAGTCTGCAGGAAAGGTCATTGCAAAACTAATTCGACCACTGCTCAGCAGTTGTCGAACCTGCGCCTCGTTACTGGTGGTATCGACTATTTTAAAATATTTAGAGGTTTGTAAGTTGCTTACAAAATTGCGCGTTAAGGGAGAATGATCATAACTAATAATGGCTGTGGGGAGGCTTTTTGGATCCATGCTGATGGCAAATCCAAACACTATCAAGAGCATGATGGGCATAAACACAAGCATCGCGATGGTGCCGCTGTCACGTAAAATGAGAATAAATTCTTTGCGAATTAAACCGCCAATGCGCTCGATAGAGTCTGAATATAACATTATTTCATCAACCCGATAAACACTTCCTCAAAGCTCGGTGGAACCTCTTTCATCGAATAGTCCTTATTCTCAGTCTTAAACTCAGCCAATGCCTCGAGTTGATTAGAAGAAACACGCAACTCATTATTCACCACAATGATGAGTAGCTTAGGATAGGCATGACTCAAGCTATCGCTTAATAAATATAAGGAATGCTTGTCGGTTGCAACAACATAAGTTTTAACTTTTGAAAAGATAACCAGTTCTTTTGTGGGGCCAGAGTATAAGAGTTTACCCAAATTGATATAAGCCAAATCAGTACATTTTTCCGCCTCATCCATATAATGCGTGGTGACAAGCACGGTTGTCCCATCGCGCAATGCGATTTTATGCAAATAACTCCAAAAATCTTTGCGGGCTTTGGGATCAATACCTGCCGTGGGCTCATCAAGAAAGAGCAATTCAGGCCTGTGTAGCAAACAACAGGCAAGGGTTAAGCGTTGTTTCCAACCACCAGAGAGCTCAGAGGCTTTAAGGTGTTGGTAAGGCTCGAGCTCTAGATCAACGAGAATCGCTTTGATTGCTTGTGTTGCTTGCTTTAATTGATAGATGGCGGCGATAAATTGTAAATTTTCATAAACCGTAAGCCCATTGTATAAGCTAAATTTTTGAGGCATGTAACCAATTTTTTTTTTAATTTCAGCACTGTCTGTTTT
>CANJHO010000050.1 GCA_947474165.1 Legionellaceae bacterium | reverse complement strand
TTATCTTGCATTCATCTTTAGGTTTTGTAAACTCTAAAAAATGCTCAGATTAGCGGTGCTAGTCCTGCGCTTTTTTAGAGCTTACAAAACCTAAATCTAAACGCAATCTAAGCGCTACCTGTCAAAACTAAATGGAAACGGTACTAGTAGTAATGAGCACATCATCAAAAGATGATAATATACAAGCAAATTATGATATAATATCATCACTCTGTTTTAATTTTGTATTTTTATGATTTTTCCTGATACGTTTTATTATAATGCCCCTGGAAGTAAACCCGAATATACCTCGGAACTGAGTGGCTCTTTTAGTGTTGAGCGACTTTTTTCGGGTCAACCTGCGTTTATCAAACCCTCTTTATCCCGCGTATTAAAACCAAAAACCTTAATTTTTACCGATTGGACCCTGAAATTTTTCTCTCCCAGTAAAAAAACAGCGGTACATTCTATTTTAGATCAACTCATTGCGGAAGGTTTTATCATTTATACCTGGAGAATGAATGCATTAAGCCAATTGAGCCAGGGTGGTCGATTGCCTGCTTTATCTCCAGATATTGATGTGGAAGAAATTATTGAAGCCGCCCGATTAATGAATATCAGCGCCCAGCAGCTTCATCTATTAGATGATTATTGGATTGATTATTTAATCGCCTCAGAACAATCAGATGATCGAAGATTATCATTGGCTGCGGCTGAAGGCATTGTACGGGATAAAAATGCTAAAATAGAGAGCTCTTTTAATTTAATAGACAAGAATGCTTCTGTTTATTTAACACACCTCGTTCATGATGTCTTCTCATCAGGACATCATCAATTTTTGTTGCAATTTCAACTGTGTTTTCCAATGGTGAATATCATCACGAACTATTGGTCCATTGAATTGTCTGGGAAGATGCTTCCGAACTTATTTGCTTTACTCGAAGGATCCATCAACGACATTAATTGCCATGGTTTTAAATTAACTGCAAAACAATTGCAGCAAATTGAATCCATTGAATTCACTACCCCAGTAGAACCTGCTGATTTTTTTAGATTGCTTCTACAATTAAAGGGGCTCAAGGCTTTCAGTGTAAATTTCCTCGATCCAGAGACTCATTCTCTTCAATTTATTTTACCTGAAATGAGTTTAGCCTCGATCGAGGAAATGACCTTTTCAAATCATGACAGTGGAACCTTCAATCTAGACATGTTAGACCAACTTGCAGTGGCGGCCCCCAATGTGCAGCAAATTCGTATCGAGAGCTACACAAAAACAAAATCTTTTTTTAATTTTCCGCCCAACAGTTTGTTAAAACTAAAATCGCTTCAATTGATAGCCTATGAGGCTTCTGAAGAGGATAAAATAGACTTCGATGCATTAGAGCGTCTTTTATTAGCAGCGCCGCATATCACTCATATTGATTTATCCTATTCAATCATCATTAATAATCGTCAGGTATTTAAATTCCCTCCCAACAGCTTGCCCCACCTTGAATCAATTAACATTGATGACAGTGATATTAATAGTCATACTTTAGCAGCACTATTGCTAGCAGCCCCTAATCTTGAGTCAATTCATTTACGTTATTGCTCGAACTTGTCTGACACATTAAATGTTCCTAAGCATAGCCTAGTGCATTTGAGACAGCTTGATCTAGCTGAGACGTCCCCCGTAATCTTAGCGGCCTTTGCAGAAGCGGCACCTAATCTTATCTATCTAGATTTATCATCGTGCAGGATGGATGAGGAGCCATTGAATTTGCATAAAAATAGCTTGGCTCATGTTGAGGAATTTAATATCAGTGGTGCGAATTGTACCTTTCAGAATCTGTGTACATTGCTTTCTGCAACACCGAAACTGAAAATACTTGATTTACATTTTTTTAATGAAATGAGTAGGGATGCTGAGGATGCATTAGAAAATAGCCCCCTTGCCCCCAATAGTTTATTATTTCTTGAGGAGATCCGCCCAGGTGCTCATCTCAGTAAAGAATTAATCGAGCAGCTTCTTTCTGCAGCACCCAACATTAAACGATGGGGCGATCGCGAGTTTTGCACACTAACCCTATCTGACCTTGTCAATCCGGTTGAGGAAACGGACTTAGCTGAAGAGAGCCTCCCCCAACCAGCTCACCAACCTGAGCACATGCTTCAATATATTCCCCCTGCTCCTGATAGTGTATTTAAATATAGCGGACAAATAAATCACAAAAATCAACGGATGTTAATTGAACAACTATCGCAGTATTTAACCATAACCCATGAGCATCTAGAAAACATCCCGACAATACAAAAAGGCATTTGTAAGACCCTTGCACTTGTCTATTTAACTTTTAAAACAGAGAAGATAGGAAAAAGGTTTTTATGGGCGACTATTTTTCAACCCATTGCTTTGTGGAATGGTCGTGAAGAAACGCTGACGCCCATTTTACATGATAGGTTTCGGCAATTATATGCATGGGTTGAAGCCTATCAATTCTACCCACTTCCAGAGGACAAATTTTTCTTTATTGCCACAGAATTGTCTGAGTTGCTCAAAACCATGCCGATTGAAAGGGGTGTTTATTTAAATAACCCATGGCACGCTATCGCAGTCTATCGAATCAATGAATCAACCTATGAAAAATATGATCCCAATGAAGACTTCCCTCAATCCTTTACACTGAAAACACTCGTTACCAATATTTTTGAGACCTGTGGCAGGTTAATTTCTGCACGCTTAACTCACGAAATATTTTTTCCTGTGATAGAAAATCCCAATGAATATTTAAAAAATGGCGCATTATTGTCGCTTTGTAAAGTTGAAAACATTCATTTGGTGATATCAATGCTTACTCGCTCAAATGAGTGCTTTTCTGTTGAGGGTTTAAATGGTTTATTATTAAGAAATTTGGCTGGCTGGCCTGCCTGGCTTTCAGGATTGCTTCACCACCGATCTGAGATCAAGCTCTTTACGATTGAACTTTTAAACCAATTTGTCAAAGCGAATGATGACTTTAACATTCAATTAATGAATAGCCTTGCCGTTGCTTTATTACAACCAGAAAAATGGATAACCCATGTGATTAAAATAAAGACATGGGATATTTCAGATGATGCATGGCCCTTGCTCTGTGATTTTTTGCGTGATTTGTGTTATCTGTCGCATAAAACAACGTATGAGCAACAATTAACAACCTGGAAACATCCTGATTTATTGATTAATAATGTGGATGCCTATTGTACTGAGATGCTCAAGGCTATTAATGGGGATCAAAACCGATTGATTGAGTGTCACTCATCAGAGCTTACCGATTCGTTATGTTACACCTTAGAGCAGTATTGCAATAGCATGTCGCGCTCTGTTTTTTATATCGATGAACCAAAAGACTTGATTTGCTCTGCCGCCTCTTTGTTTCGTCATGCTAATCATGACGGCGAAGTGCGACCAGGCCCTGGTGGCCCTTTATATCATTTTTTACAAACGGCACCACGCCCCCATGTCTTGATCGTTAATTATGATAATTTTCAACCTGATGAAATTGTAAGTTTTAATAGCTTACTTGATACAGAGCCTTCTGCCGATAGAACCCCCTTAGCCCTTGGGACAATCGTTATCGGTGTGCTGAATACAAACCATGCCCATTGCTATCAAGAAGCTGATTTTTATTCGCGTTTTCAGTTGAAATCACAATGCACTCTCCCCATTGAGTCCTTTGATTTACCAAAGCCGCCGTTATCTCCAATGGCAGACGCTCCACAAAAAGCCGTGATTCAACTTTTTAATGCACCTGATTGGAAATCCCGATTGTTAGGTCGTTGGATAATGAATGGCTCGACCTTTAAGTTTCAGGAAGGATTACTTCCACAGGCGATTAAAACAGGACATCGTGAGATAGAGATTCATAATGGGCTATGGGATGATCCTGAATTTAAGCGCTTTTGGAGCCAAATAAGACGAGGGGGACTATGGCATGCAGGTGAGCGTTGGTCGCTCCCTGCTGCAACCTCGATTTATCGCCATGAAGGGTATTCACCCTCGCTTTCAGACGCTTTAGAATGGACTGAAGCACTTGAAAAAGAGGCTATCATTCTGAATACGGCAACCTTGCCTGATTTTCTGGGAACCTATCAATATAACGAGGATAATACCCTTTGCTTTGTTGAAGGTCTCATTGCAAGAGCCCCTCACAAAAGCGTGTTGCGAATCCATTTAACCAGCACGCTGAACGAAGACCTTTGGGCTGAGCTGCTCACGCGATGTGATTCACAAGGGATCGCCATCAAGGTCTATAATGGACTAAAAAACAACCCCTTATTCGTACCCTGGGAGAATAAAAACCCCTTCTTTGAGGTGATAGAAAGCACCGATATCGACACGACCACGGCCTTACTCTCAGAAGAAACAAAGGATTGGCAAGTCATTGATGTATCCGCATATCAGGCTTCTGATCTATTACAGCGTGTTGATGTAAAATTTTATCAAGAAAAACTCGGCTTCTCGTTTATGCCAAAAGAAGGGGCTTTATTACAAGCCCTGAGATCCAAGAAAAAAATAATTCTAAAAGGTCTATTTTCAGAATCGCTGGTTGATGCATTGGCTGCTTATTTAATCAATTACGAAAGGCAGGCCGAACCACCTCAACTCAAGATTGTGGTTACCGATGCAAAACCATTTTCATTTTTATCTCAGGTGTCTATACATCTCGTTAAACCCGAGGACAAGCTTTTATTGTTACCTCATGATGCCCGGATGCATCTCCAAGCTGATCGTTTAATCAAAGAGCCTTTAGCCACACTGCGTGCACGCATGAATTTTTTAAACGTTAATCGTGCGGTTGATGTGAATACTGCAGCCCCTTGGAAAGGGATGCTAACCCTCCCAAAAGAGATGGCCTTCCCTGAGATACCTTTAGATGTGCTTAGAAGTCTTGAGAAAACATTAAAATTGATGAGCGATCGCAAAGCATCTGTGTTAGCAATGCTTGCAGTCAGCCCCTATGTTTTTCTGACTGGGTGCTCCGGCGTAGGAAAAACCACTTTTGTTCAGCGGGTGTTGTGTGCAGATGTGGGGAGTTATGCCTTATTTCAAGGAGAGGATCAGATTAAAGCATGGGCTGAGAATCAATCAGTCCATGGCAGCTTATTATTTTTAGATGAAGCCAATTTAAGTCATCGGGATTGGAGTGAGTTAGAAGGGTTATTTGCAACACCCCCTGGTATCGTAATAGACAGTACTTTTTACCCCTTAACACCTCTTCATAAGATTGTATTTGCGGGTAATCCCATTAGCTATGGTCATGATAGAAATCTATCAAATTTCTTTAAACGTCACGGTGGGGCTGTATTCTTTGAACCGTTGTCTCAAGAAATGATTTATGAAACCATATTAAAACCCATCTTGTTAGAACAGTTGCCACCACTCATTGAGATAAAAGACATCTGCCAACCAATACTCGATCTTTACTTATTTTTTTGTAAGCGATCCACTCAAGATCTATTAATTTCACCTCGTGATCTTGAAATGATCTTGTTACTGACTTTAGTCAATAGCCAAAATTATCCTTTCATCCCCTTTGATTATTACCTGAACCAGGCCATTTATCAGATTGGAACTTCATTGCTCCCTGCGGCCCGTCCCCTTGTTATTGCTGAATTTGAGGCACAATTTGGCTCCCCTTCAACCATGGATTTTGAATTGCCTTCAGCCAAAATAGGGCGATTTTTAGTCACTCACTCTAGACAACCCCTGCTTTCTCAATTGAAGGAACGTTTGCGTTTACGTGAATGGCGACTTCAGCCAAGCTCTCTTAATGAATCGCAACAATTTGCTGGTCTCGGGGGCTTAATCATTGAGGGTGAGCCTGGTATTGGTAAAAGTGAGCTGATGATTGAGGTACTTCAAGCTGAAGGCTATATGAAACAAGACCCTTTAATAGCCGGGTGTCACGCATTAAAACCCTTTTATCATATGCCTGTGACCCTTGGTTTTTATGATAAAAAAGCATTATTAATCAAAGCATTTAATGAAGGTGCTGTGGTGTTGGTTGATGAAATCAACGCATCCCCAATGATGGAGAGGGTTTTGAATTCGCTCTTAATGGGTCGTCATCCCGACACCGCTTTACGCCCCCAAAAACCTGGATTTCTTTTAATAGGGACTCAAAACCCCAGCAATCTATCGGGTCGGGCGGCGACCAGCACCGCATTGGCTCGTCGCATGACAACGCTTAAGCTCCCTGAGTACACTGCAGAAGAAATGTGCGAGATTCTCGTTGATCGGGGAATATTGCACGTCGATGCATCACAAATGGTTGAGGTTTATCTTGAGCGGCGAAGGTATGCCCATGTTAATCAACTAAAGCCTGGGCCTTGCTTTAGGGATTTGTTAGGCCTTCAACCCATTCCTTTGCCCTGTACTTTAATAGAAACCCCATGGAACAGAAAAAGAAAAAATGCGTTAATGGTTACGTTCGATGAAGATCCTGAGCTATCAGAACAAAAACAAGCACGGCATTCTTTTGGCTTTTTTGATAAACCATCGTCTGCAACAGAACCGACTAACGTTATGCCGTTTCCATAGATCCCATTTGGATGGACCCAAACAGATCTTCAATGTCTAAATAATCAGGCCACATGGTTTGTAGGGTCAGGTGCTTCAATGAAGTCATTCAAACCCCGCGTGATGGGACCACGGTAGAAATGGCATGCTTAAAAACCATTTGCGTGATCGCGTTTTTCAACATGATCACTTCGTTGTCATGCGCATCGATGATGCCATGTAATTTAATCCCATTGATCAAGAAGACAGACACAGGCACTTTTTCTTTTTGTAATTCATCTAAGAAGAATGCTTGTAATGGATGACTGGACATTGCCTACTCCTTATAATTTTTATTATTCCGGCAACAACACTTAGTGGGATCATCGGCGGATTATTATAAAACTTTAGGGGGCATATTCCTTTCAACATCCTTTATCAACACCGTCATTACTCTCGCATTATTCGTAAATAAAAGACGCAACCCGCGATTTAGCTCACGGTACAAACTGAATTTTGAATCAACAAAGCCTACACCCACGAATTGGTCTGCCTTCTGCAACGCATCAATTTGCGGATGTTGCAGTAGCCAATAGTGGCCCAATATTCCACCATAATGTCGTTTCAGGCTTTCTGCACAAAAATGTGCAACATTATTGTGAACAGGGACCAAGAGCATGGATGCTGTCGGGAACCCCTCGAGTGTAGAAAACAAGGCATCATCCAAGGAGAGTAAATGGTAATCAACAACAGGCGTGAGTGTTTTTAAGGTCTCGGTCAACGCGGTTGTGGCCACAAAGGGGGCTTTAAGCTCAATATAGAGGTGCAGCCGCCCGCCGAACTGAGCCACTACTTCTGCTAAACTAGGCACCTCAGGAACCAAGGCACGAAGCGCTTCAAAGCGAAGCGTCTTGATTGCCACATCATGCCCCCATAAGCGTTTTAAGGTGTCATCATGATGAACGACCAAAACACCATCAGCACAGGCATGCACATCAAATTCAATCCCATAACAGTTTAACGCCAAAGCCCGTTCAAACGCGGACATTGTATTTTCGAGGACGAATGCTTCATGCGCCCCTCGATGGGCCACAAGGCAAATGGGAGTGAGATCGATTGCATTCGGTTTTCGTCGAGGCCGATGGGCCACATACGCATCAATTAATTTTTCGATGAAGTGGAGAAAGTTGCTCATGAAGTCCCTAATAAAATAACAATTGACAGCTGCAAGGAAGTTCAGTATTTTAGCGACAATTGCCGAGGTGGTGGAATTGGTAGACACGCTAGCTTCAGGTGCTAGTGGGGGCAACCCCGTGGAGGTTCGAGTCCTCTTCTCGGTACCATTGAGAATTTTATATGAATTCTTAATAATTCACAAACGTATGTAGCACATTGCAGAGATTCTTGGCGAACCCATTTATGCTCATGTCAAATCCTCATGTGATCAAAAAAAATCATTTATGGCCTAACCGGTTAAAAACCCCTCATCTATCTCAGTTCACCTCACACTAAACAACATACCTGTATTCTGGTTGGATATAGCAACACTATCTATTAACCAAAACAAATTTTTTCTTTGGATCATATGGCCCAGTACCGACTTCAAAAACGAATCCAGTATCCAGCATTTTTTTTAGTCGAGTGGAAGCAGTTCTTTCTGTTTTATTCCAAAACTGACTTGCCTCTTTTATTGTTACAGCTTCATGCTTTTTTAAATATTCAAGTAAGTCTTGCTGCCAAGCAACACCTGTCAATATCTATTGTCAAATTTTCTCGGTTGATTTCTTAGTAGGAGGTAAGTTTGTTTAATGGTGAACCCGGAAGTACCCAGAAAAAAAATTCTTCCTGGTTGTTTTCTGCCTACTAGTAATAAAGAAACAATACATAACTATTCTTATCTTTTCACATCAATCCTAATCAGCTATCATATCCAATGTTGGGTAAGATCTTGGGCAAGCTTTTAGTCAAGATTGTTTTAAGCCAATAAAATCAATGAATTAAAAACAGGTTCGAGTCCTCTTCTCGTACCATCGAGCCATTTTACAACAGTTCTTAATGGTTCACAACAGGATGTAACATCTTGATTATTATTGTAATAATGCAGGATTTTCCTCAAATTTCAGATGCAAAGATTAGGTCATTAAAAATCAAGTTTATAAAGTGGTTGTAAAGCGCTTTACGTTATAAGCCAATAATTTAAAATAATCATAGGACATATAAAAATCGCCATAATCTCCAGCACCGCCACCCCACGAATTACGCAAAGTTAATAAACCCTTATGGGTATCGCCATGATCATCAACCGCCACAGCCTTGTCATCATAACCCGTAATAATGATGGCATGGCCAGACTTCACATCCTCTACATTCTTTAATACATCTTCTGTTAAGACCCAAGTATCCTCAAAAAACCAAGTATTATGCCTGCCAACAGCGCCCGCTGCTCCTAATTCAGGATCAGGGATCAGTAATGAAAGCACCACCCTGTCCCCTCTGACAAGGGCATCTTTCACATCATTTAATGTCGCAATAGGATCCTGTTCTTGATATAAATCAGACCAATTCAGTACTTTACCAAAAACAAGCTCGCTTTTAGAGCTAAATTCAGCCGGCTCCATCATCGCTTTGTTATCACGCGAGGAATAAGTAGGATAACGTTTCAAACCACCACAGCCCTCCGTTTTTTGTTTTTCAAGACTAACAACCCCGAATGTTTCAATTCTATTAATAGTAGAAATAGTATGCGCACCATTCCAACCGCTTAAACCATGTCCCTGTTTTTCTAAATAAACGCCCAATTGTAAGCTGCAAAGCTGGCTAATATAATCACCCTTACCCAGCGCTGCATCGATTGCACCCGTTACTGCAAAGATACTGCAAGTGCCATGAATCCCTTGATCTAATACAGGAACCTTATTCATTCCCATCTCAACTTTACTGGGAAGTGCTGAATCTTTGGGAATAACCGAAGTCTCTGAAAAATCATCCCTACGGGTTAATGCTTTTTTTGCACGGCTTGCCAAACGCTGCTTTGCTTCCTCAGATAGCGTCACTTGAAGGAGCTGGATAGATTTTTCAACTTTTATCGCGCGCATTCCGCCATGTTTTGAGGACGCTGTCGGTATGGTTTGTTGAATTGAGCCTACAACCCTAACACCCTGAGCGAGCGTAATATTATTGAGTAGTAGGGTGATAACAAAGGCTTGAATGAGCGCGTTTGTTATTTTTTTTAAATTCATGAATATTCCGAATCGATGATCATTTTTCGCTCTATTTTTGCATAGAAAGAACCATATATCAACATTTAATTCGATAGGGTACGCCCCAGATGCGTTTATTTTTTCGAGTCGTAAAAGTTTTTCAATTCAGTGTTAACATAATTTTCCAGTAATTTTTTAATCTCATGCTCAGCGCTAGCGTGTGTTTCATATTCGCTATGAAACTTTTTTTGCGTAAATGTTTTGGGCATGCTCAGTAGATAAGTTAAGGCACCATCTGCTTTAAATCTTTTTTTTTCTGGATCGGCGGCGGTTATTTTATAGGAAAGCTTAAATCCTTTATAGATATACTCTATCACGAGCTCACTCCTGTATTGATCAATCGATGGCAAAAATCTACACTGGAACTTATTCATAACCTAAGGAAATCATCTTGTCTACTGAAGCAACGTGCCCATTCTCCAAGAGCAATGATAAACGTAACGCGCCTCGGTCTTCAACGAATGCCGATTGGTGGCCTCATCAATTGAACCTCAAGATTCTGCACCAACGCGCTACATTGTCAAGCCCTCTGGGTGAAAAATACAACTACAAAGAAGCGTTTAAAAGCCTAGATCTTGACCTTGTTCTTGCCGATCTCAAGATCCTTTTAACAGACTCACAGCCCTGGTGGCCCGCTGATTATCATCACTACGGTCCTTTTTTTATCCGAATGGCATGGCACAGCGCAGGCACTTACCGTATCGCTGATGGTCGGGGCGGTGCAGGCAGCGGTGCGCAGCGTTTTGCCCCCTTGAACAGCTGGCCGGATAACGTAAGCCTTGATAAAGCACGCCGTCTACTCTGGCCTATCAAACAAAAATATGGCCTAAAACTCTCTTGGGCTGATCTGATGATTCTTGCAGGGAACGTGGCACTCGAATCGATGGGTCTTAAAACCTTTGGTTTTGGTGGTGGTCGTATAGACAGTTGGGAACCAGAAGAAGATATCTACTGGGGATCTGAAAAAACATGGCTGGCAGATGAGCGTTACAACGATAAGCATCAGCTCGAAAACCCCCTCGCTGCCGTTCAAATGGGGCTCATTTACGTGAATCCAGAAGGGCCTGAAGGCAGGCCTGATCCAATCGCTGCAGCCCATGATATTCGAGAAACATTTGCTCGCATGGCAATGAATGACGAGGAGACCGTAGCCCTTATCGCAGGCGGTCATACTTTCGGTAAAGCCCATGGTGCCGCCGATCCCAATCAATATGTTGGACCAGCACCTGAAGCGGCCCCCATTGAAGCGCAAGGTTTTGGCTGGAAAAACACCTTTGGTAGTGGCCACGGGGTTGATACTATCAGTAGCGGTTTGGAAGGCGCCTGGACTACAAACCCAATTCAATGGGACAACAATTACCTCGAAAATTTGTTCGGCTATGAATGGGAACTCACTAAAAGCCCAGCTGGGGCCTACCAATGGACCCCCAAAGACACCCAAGCAGCAAACATTGTGCCAGATGCTCACGACCCATCAAAGCGCCACGCCCCCATCATGTTCACGACTGATCTTTCGCTAAAAATGGACCCGAGCTATGCCAAAATTTCGAAGCATTTTCTTCATCATCCGGATGCTTTAGCCGATGCATTCGCTAAAGCCTGGTATAAATTGACACACCGCGATATGGGCCCAAAGTCCCGCTACCTTGGCAAGCAGGTTCCAACCGAGTCCATGCTTTGGCAGGACCCTATTCCCACAGTGGATCATGTGCTGATAGGCACAGAGGATATCCTTGCCCTGAAGGCTAAAATTCTTGCCTCTAAACTGTCTATTTCGAGATTGGTCAAAACAGCCTGGGCCTCTGCATCAACGTTTCGTGGGAGTGATAAACGGGGTGGGGCCAATGGCGCGCGTATTCGCTTGTCCCCACAAAAAGATTGGGCTGTGAATGAGCCTGCTGAATTGCAAAAAGTGCTGCAAATATATGAGACAATCCAGCATAATTTTAATAATCTGCAGTCACAAGGAAAAAAGGTCTCATTGGCTGATCTCATTGTTCTTGGCGGGTGTGCTGCCATTGAGGCAGCTGCAAAGAAGGCTGGTTTCGAGATAGAGGTTCCCTTCTCCCCAGGTCGAATGGATGCCTCTTTGGCGCAAACGGATGTGGATTCATTCGCCGTACTCGAGCCTAAAACCGATGGGTTTCGTAACCATAGTCAGGAAGGACAAGCGCATCGAGCACCTGAACTACTGGTCGACCGCGCGAATTTACTGATGCTAACTGCCCCTGAAATGACGGTTCTGATTGGGGGATTGCGCGTACTGAATGCAAATGTTGGGGACTCCAAGCACGGTGTTTTCACAAAACAACCCGGCGCATTGACCAATGACTTTTTTTTAAATCTTTTAGACATGAACACAACCTGGCAGAAGTCTCTTACCACCGAAGATATTTTTGAAGGACACGACAGGACATCCGGCACACATCGATGGACAGGGACCTTGGTGGACCTAGTCTTCGGTTCAAATTCACAACTTCGAGCCCTTGCAGAATTTTATGCCTGTAGGGATTCACAACAAGCATTTGTGCATGATTTTGTGGCCGCTTGGAATAAAGTCATGAACCTTGATCGGTATGACCTGACGTAACTATACTGCGTGCAGTATAAAACAGAGCGATGACAATTGATAAAAAAAGAAATACTCGTTTCGAGTCTGGGCAATACCATAGAATGGTTTGATTTTGGACTTTTTATTTTCATGGCGCCCATCATGGGTGCCCAATTTTTTCCGGAAACTTCCTCTGGCAATGCAACCATTTGGGCTTTAATGGTATTTGCAGCGGGCTTTCTTTGTAGACCCTTAGGCGGTATTTTTTTTGGGTATTTTGGTGATACTCGCGGCCGAGCAAAAACATTAAGAATGTCTATCTTAATTATCACGCTATCAACTTTTTTGGTTGGTATTATTCCTTCTTATAAAGAAGTAGGCTTACTTGCCCCTATTCTATTCATCTTCATTCGGTTAATACAAGGCTTGTCTATCGGTGGGGAATACAGTGGCATCATGATCTACCTTGCTGAATCAGCGGCCCATAACAAACGGGGTCTTACCACAAGTCTGGCTGCAATGGGTGCGAATTTAGGTTTTTTATTAGCTACGGTCACCTTGATGCTGCTTCATTTGTTTTTGTCTGAGCCAATCATTAACGATTGGGCATGGCGCATACCCTTTCTTTTTATAGGCTTGCCAGGCTCACTCATCATTTATTATCGGTTTAAACTCGCTGAAACACCTATTTATTCGCGCCTACAAAAAAAACATCAAGTTGAATCCATCCCATTGATTGCAGCGATTCAATTCGCACCGGCTCCCTTGCTGAAAATTTTTGGACTCACTTGTATGGGCTCAACATTTTATTATGTATTTTTTGGATATATGCCCACTTATTTAAAACACTATATTGGTTTTAGCTTGTCGCATGTATTAATCATACAAAGCCTGATGTTAATCATGATGCTCATGCTGGTTCCCTTAGGCGGACTGTGTGGTGATTATTTTAGCCGAAAAAAAATGCTGATAATCACCTCCATGGCGATTATCTTATTCATCTTACCCTGCTTTTATTTAATACAGTCCAAATCCATTTTATTGACACTATTCTCATTAGGTACAGCAACGATTCTAAGCTCATTTGAACAAGGAAATAGTCTAAGCGCCGTTGTTGAAAATTGCCCTGAAAATGTACGTTATAGTGGGATAGCTTTTTCTTATAACTTAGGAAATGCCTTATTTGGGGGCAGTGCACCATTGATTGTTACTTTATTAATAGAAAAAGCCGGGTTTATTACCCCGGCTTATTATCTGATTTTAATGGCTGGCATGACGCTAATCACAGCAACAACACTACTCAATAACAATGAGTCATTAGGGCCTCTTATCCATCCTAAGCGCTCTTGATTCCAAAAGACAGATCACCCGACAGATCATAGGTCATAGGCGCTTTTCTGACAGGAGGACTCACGGGTACGTCAATGAGGCCTTGATGAAAGCCTTGCACAACTGGATTTACGAACAGTCTGTACATAAATTCACATTTTGCCTGTCTAATACTAGCCTGCACTTCATTTAAAATAGAAGCCTCGGGTTTAATCACATCCAAAATAGCATGTGCTGATCCGTCCAGAAGGTCGATTAAACCCAATGCTTGTATCAGGCAGCGGCCCATCAGCATTCGGACTCACCCCAACAATCTGAATATCACTACTTATGCTACTGATTACTCGTGAAAATTCTAGAGATGCTGATTCCTTAAAAGTATCAACCATAGAACCGCTAAGCGAGCGCTCCATATCCCAGATTCGAAATTTTAGCCGCATGGAAATATTGCATAAATACGAGCTGGAGCGCCACTACCGCCTTGAATTTTCATAGGTGCTACAATTAGCATGGCGCCAGTAGGCGGGACGGCTTGCAAATTAGCAATGTTTTCTATCCCATAAATGTTTGCGCCTAAAATGACTCGATGCGCCCAAAATTCTGATGAAACACCAGGATCAAGACTGGGCGTATCAAGACCTATCGCCTTCACTTTTTTATCTACCAAATATTGTGCTGCTTCCTTAGAAATCCCAGGGAAGTGAAGATGTTTGGTATCGCCAAACTTGTCACTGCCTAGGTAGCGTTTTTTATCACCCCAATACTTCCCCCATCCCGTGTAAAAAAGCACGATATCACCAGAATGGATAGGCCGGTATTGCTTCTCAAATTGTTTAATATCGTCGACAGTAACCGCATAATCACGATTGGCTTGAACTTGAGATTTAATCGTTATCACCAATGATTCTCCCCGCATTGCATCGATTGGAATTTTATCCACTGTCAATCCATTTTTTGAAAAATGACGAGGCGCATCTAAATGGGTCCCACCATGCTCTGGTGCACAAAACTTATAGGCGGAATAAAAATATCCTTTCGGGGTTTTTCCATCATAAACTTTCTGTAATTGGAAACCTTTTTCAGTTGGCCAGTAAATCGTTTGACTGTCAAAAGGGTAGGTCAAATCAATAAATTTGGTATTTTCATTGCCAGCGGCCATAACAGATGTCGATGATAACAAAAACAATATAATAATTTTACAGCAATCTGTAAAAGCACTTTTCCAATCATTGAATAATGCGGTTGGTTTCATCAATAATGGCCGTCTGCAAAAGAAAAAAGTCATCATAACAAGAAACCCCCAAAGTGAATATAAAGAAAATATGGCCCTTAATGATAACTGATCACAGGTACATATATATCAACAGCCCCCACTGCGTTTAATCATAAATTCTACATTTTCATTAGCATGGATATACCTGATTTTTATATCAGGATGGGCCTGAGTAAAAACACGAAACATTTCATCTACAAATCCTTGTCCTATTAAACGAACACCAGAAAAATCTAGGGTTATAAGATTGAACTTTTCAAGGCCAACTATAATTCTTTTCGCTTGCGAACGTGAAATCAATATTTCTTGGCCTAGACGTGATAATTCCACAAGAATTTCTGTTCGATTAAACTCCATTGACTCAGAGTCTTGGTATTTTTTAAAAATTGAAATTAATTTTTTTTCTGAATTGATGTTGATTGTCATACATATTTTAGTCCCTGAGGGCATTTTATTAATAGATTCAATACCCCAATCATTGTCTTGATTATCTCGATAATAATGAATCCCATTAGCGTAGATTTCAAAAACGTCAAATATCCTTGCACAAAAAAATAATCCTTCCCCACTATGGTGAATAGAATCTGTTGTTAGTTTTCCTTTGCTTAATTGTAAAACGCTTTCTTGGATATCATCTAATTTAAGAAACAGTGCAATTTTAACAAAGATCCCTACACCATCATCCTCAATGCTTATGGTTAATTTGTCTTTGCATAATTTGGTGCTCGCAACGATCTTTTTCCCTTTAGAATGATCAATAGCATTATTAAAAACTTCGGTGAAACCATAATAAGAAATATCTTGTATATTTTCTTTAAAATTTGCAAATAAATGTTCAAAATCATTGTGGTATGCATCAGACTCAAGTAGCTTAGAAGATATTTTATAAGGATGACTTTGATTTAAATTGTCACTTTTATAGTAATTAATATTGGCAGTAACACCAGATTTAATCAATTGGCCATTTTCCACAAGGGTATTAATATGACGATGGACTGTTGTTCGAGTCACATTAAAATTAGCTGATGTCATCGCAACAATGTCATTGGGATGTGAGCCAACATTATTGAGAATAAAAGCACGTATTTTATCTGATCTGTTTGGCATAGAGCTCATTGTAATTAGTAATAATATTAATTATAACTAGTTGCAGTATAAAATACAAAAGGGAAAATTGATGTCTAATGCCATTGTATGGTTCCGACAAGATTTGCGTCTTTCTGATAATCCTGCATTTGCAGCGGCTTGTCGGCATCATCAATGTGTTATCCCGATCTATATTCTGGATGAAGCCATCTCCCCTTTAGGCGGGGCGCAGCGATGGTGGCTGCATCATAGTTTAGCCTCATTGGGTGAGCATTTAAAAAAAATTGGATTGAACTTGTGTCTGCGTCAGGGGAGCGTTTTGGATGTTTTAGAGCAGCTTGTCCAAGACTATCCAATTGACGCCATCTATTGGAACCGCTGTTATGAACCCGTTGCAATAGCACGTGATACCGTCATAAAGAAGGTTTTTCAAGCCCGTGGCATTCGCGTCGTGAGTACCAATGGTAGTTTGCTTCATGAACCTTGGCAAATAAAAAATATGACAGGACATTTTTTTAAAGTGTTCACACCCTACTGGCGGGCTTGCTTAAAACAGATGAACCTGCCTCTGCAACAGACGATATCCCCTCTCCCCCAACCATTGAATGTTAATAGCGATTCACTTGCCAGTTGGAAACTACTACCCTCCAACCCAAATTGGGCGAAAGCATTTGGGCATTATTGGCAGCCTGGAGAAGACGGTGCTCACATCAAATTAGCCCATTTCATTGACATCAATCTTAAAGGCTATAACACCTCTCGTGATGAACCTTCCAAAGATACAACCTCAAAACTTTCCCCTCATTTGCATTTTGGCGAAATCAGTCCTTGGCAAATTTGGCGTGCCATTGAAACGGTGAAATTGGATAAAGATTGTGATTTAAAGTCTGTAGAGCGCTTCTTATCTGAATTAGGGTGGCGGGAATTTTCTTACCATTTGCTTTATCATGTTCCGTCTCTTCCCAATGCAAACTTTAAATCTGCTTTTGATACATTTCCATGGAAAAATGACCCTGTTTTTTTAAAGCGCTGGCAAGAAGGCAAGACAGGCTACCCTATCATTGATGCGGGCATGAGGGAGTTATGGCAGACAGGATATATGCATAATCGAGTGCGCATGATCGTCGCTTCATTTTTAACAAAAGATTTATTGATTGACTGGCGTCTTGGGGCAAGCTGGTTTTTGGATACATTAGTTGATGCAGATTTAGCCAGTAATTCAGCAGGTTGGCAATGGGTTGCTGGATGTGGCGCTGATGCGGCCCCCTATTTTCGTATCTTTAATCCCGTATTGCAGGGCGAAAAATTTGACCCTGATGGGGCTTATGTGAGGCAATGGGTTCCTGAACTTCAATCTGTCCCTGTCCAATGGGTTCATAAACCATGGATGGCAACAGAAGATAAACTTAGGCTATGCTTAGGTAAAGATTATCCTGAACCCATCGTTGATCATCTTGAAGCAAGAAAACAGGCGCTTCTTGATTATAAAATGATTGGAATAAAACAAGTGGAAACAAAGGATTAATATGCAACCCCATCTATTGATTTTTGGTTTTGGCTACACAGCCCATTTTTTAGTGAAAAAAGCGCGCGAACTAAAAGTTCAAGTCACCGCCACCACAAGAAATAACGATGCTTTGGGTTATGACAGCAAATTTGATTGTGAGATCATTCATTTTTCAGAAAAAAGTATTGAGCAAGCTTTAGCAACGACCACACATATTCTGATTAGCACACCACCAACACCTGCGCTTGGTGACCCAGTGCTGGCTAATTTTGGCCCTTTGTTAAAAAAATACATCAAAAACATTCGATGGATCGGATATTTATCATCCACTAGCGTTTATGGTGACCATCAAGGGCATTGGGTAGACGAATCTTCCAAACCCATCGCGCTTGGGGCCCAAGGTCAATTAAGGCTTTCTGCTGAAAATGAATGGGTTTCTTTTGCTGAAAGCTATCAAGTGCCCCTCAATATTTTTAGATTGGCTGGTATTTATGGGCCGCAACGAAATGTTTTAGCACGATTGATGGCCGATAAAAAAGATACTATTGTAAAAGAGGGCCATTTTTTCTCAAGAATTCATGTGGACGATATTGTGTTGGTTATTGTTACTGCAATGCAACATCCAAAGCCTGGTGTTTCCATTTATAATGTTGCAGATGATGAGCCCACCCCCAGTCATGTCGTTGATGAATATGCCACAACATTATTACAACGACCTCCTTTAAAAAAGATAAGCTATGAAATGGCTATATTATCACCCATGGCTCAAGAATTTTATTCACACAATAAGCGGGTCTCGAATGCTAAACTGAAACAAACGTTCCATATACAATTAACCTATCCAACCTATAAAGATGGATTAAATCATTTGTTTCATCACGAGGATTATTGATGTCAATAAAAATCAAAGGTGCCCTGCTTTGGATTGTGGTTTTTCAGATCATTGGTTATTGCCTGGGTCTAATCACACAACATGATATTGTATCGTGGTATCCCACATTGCATCAATCGACCCTTACGCCACCCAATATTGTTTTCCCAATCGTTTGGTTTATTTTATATTGTATGCTCGCTGTATCAGGTTATGCACTTTGGCAATATCGTCATCAACCAAAGGCGAGATTAGCCCTCGTATTTTACGTTTTACAAATTTTACTAAACTGGGCTTGGACGCCACTTTTCTTTTATTTTCATTGGATTGGCCTAAGCCTTTTGTGCATCACCGCGATTATTATCTTAACCTTGATAACGATTATCATCACCCGCAAGACCTATCAATTAAGTTCTGTCTTGCTGATTCCTTATTTTATTTGGCTGCTTTTTGCTGCCTATTTAAATGCCGTAATATGGATACTTAAGGGGACTTATTAAGTGATATTTCTTATTGCTATTGCGGTGATATTTTTTCATATGAGCTTGATATGGTTATGGTATCGTCATACAAAAAATCCATCGGTTGTCGATGTGGGTTGGGCCTCTGGGCTGACGATTATCGGGATGTTATATCTTTATACCTCGCCCATTTCAACGAAAAAAATAATCTTAAGTCTGGTTTTATTGATTTGGGGATTACGTTTAGGCGGGTATCTTTGGTATACCCGGATTCGTCCTAACTTGCTGGATAAACGCTACACTCAGTTAAGTAAAAAATGGACAATGTCCAAGCCATTAGGTTTTTTATTAAACTTTCAATTTCAAGGCCTGCTGATTGGCATTGTGTCTCTGCCATGGTATTTTATCTCTCAATTATCGCCAGAGGCCGCTACATCTACTATTGATTATCTCTTAATATTCATAGCACTGTTCTCAATAGCGATGGAAAGCCTCGCTGATTTACAATTGCAATCGTTTAAGGCCCGTCATGTAGGGCAAGTGTGTGATGTTGGTTTATGGTTTTACTCAAGACATCCTAACTATTTTTTTGAATGGCTGACATGGTGTGCTTTTGCTTCTTTTGCATTGCCTGCACCACTGGGATGGTTGGCATGGAGCTCCCCATTGGCCATTTTAGTCATAATGACCCGAATTACCGCACCAATTACAGAAAATAGCTCCATTGAGTCAAGAGGTGAACTCTATTTGTGTTATCAAAAGAGTACACCCATGTTTTTTCCAAACGTATTGAAGAAAAAGCGTCATTAACATCGCTCTGGATAGCATTAGAAAAAATAGCGAGAAATATAGCATCCATTGTTTATACGGTTGAAAAACCATTCAAAAAGGAAACATCGATTATGGCAAATTATTTAGTGATTGCAGCGAGTAGCGCTATTGGGCAATCGGTTGTTAAGATCCTAATCTCTCAGGGAGATACGGTCTTCACTACGGCTCGAGATAACACCAAAATTGAGCCCAATGCGCTACTGGATGCGACTGATTTTGATGCCGTTGATGAAGTATTTAAGAACGCAGGCCCAATAGATGGCGTTGTTAATTGTGCTGGCTCATTATTATTAAAAAGCGCGCATACGACTTCACAAGAACAATATCAAGCTGTTATTGATGCTTCATTAACAACGTCATTTGCAACGGTTCGTGCAGCTGGAATGCATATGAAAAATGGCGGCTCAGTGGTATTGATTTCTTCAGCCGCGGCCCTCGTTGGCTTGGCCAATCATGAGGCCATTGCCGCAGCGAAAGCAGGGATTATCGGGCTTGCACAATCAGCCGCCGCCACCTACGCCCATTTAAATTTACGCTTTAATGTCATAGCGCCAGGCATGACCGATACACCCTTAACTGCACATCTTATTTCAAATGCGTTGGCCTTCAACGCGTCTAAAGCAATGCACGCGCTAGACCGAATTGGCACAAGAGAGGATATTGCTCGTGCCATTGCTTTCCTTTTAGATCCTAAAAATAATTGGATTACAGGACAGGTCTTAGCGGTCGATGGCGGTTTAAGCCGGGTGCGCCCCAAAATGAAAATTTAAATTGGGTTAACAACGCACTAGTACCGTTTCCATTTAGTTTTGACAGGTAGCGCTTAGATTGCGTTTAGATTTAGGTTTTGTAAGCTCTAAAAAAGCGCAGGACTAGCACCGCTAATCTGAGCATTTTTTAGAGCTTACAAAACCTAAAGATGAATGCAAGATAAGATGCTACCTGTCAAAACTAAATGGAAACGGTACTAGTA
>CANJHO010000049.1 GCA_947474165.1 Legionellaceae bacterium | reverse complement strand
CTCTTATTTAGCTCCAATGTGCAGTCGGCCTCTTCAACGTAATCGCCCGCCACCCTTTTACACCATGATCAAAAATAAATCAAAAAGTTAGTTCACCACGTTTTCCAGCCCCTGTCTAACCGCTCGCAATGACGGAATTTAAATCATTTTAAAAAAATGGCTAAAGTCGAGTAAAAACAATACTTTAAAAGGTGCACTGATGCGAATGGACAAACTAACCTCTAAATTTCAAATGGCTCTAGCCGATGCACAATCATTAGCATTGGGCCGAGACAGTGGCTTTATTGAGCCAGAACACTTAATGAAAGCCCTACTGGATCAACAAGGGGGTAGCGCTAGACCTCTACTATCTAAAGCAGGCGTCAATCTATCCCAACTCCGAACCCTAATAGACCAATCTCTGGATAGACTTCCCAAAGTATCCGGCCTGGGTGGGGAAATTCATATCTCCAATACATTAACCCGTTTATTAAACTTAACGGATAAATTGTCTCAACAACGCAAAGATAATTTCATTTCAAGTGAGCTATTCATTTTAGCAGCCATCAGTGAAGAAGGCGGGTTATCAAAATTACTTAAACAGGCTGGTGCCGAACAAAAAGCCATTGAAAAGGCCATTGAAGAGATAAGAGGGGGTGAAACAGTCAATGATCCCAATGCCGAAGAACAACGGCAAGCCCTTGAGAAATATACCCTTGATTTGACCGAACGGGCCGAGCAAGGAAAATTAGATCCGGTGATTGGACGTGATGATGAAATTCGGCGAACCATCCAAGTATTACAACGCCGAACCAAAAACAATCCTGTGTTGATTGGTGAACCTGGGGTCGGTAAAACAGCTATCGTCGAGGGCTTGGCCCAACGGATCATCAATGGTGAAGTCCCTGAAGGCCTAAAAAATAAACGCCTATTATCACTGGATATGGGCGCCTTGATTGCGGGTGCTAAATTTCGAGGTGAGTTTGAGGAGCGCTTAAAAGCCGTATTAAACGACCTATCCAAACAGGAAGGGCAAATCATCCTCTTCATCGATGAATTACACACCATGGTTGGTGCCGGCAAAGCAGAAGGAGCAATGGATGCAGGCAATATGTTAAAACCTGCCCTTGCTCGCGGCGAGCTCCATTGCATCGGTGCCACAACCCTAAATGAGTTTCGACAATACATTGAAAAAGATGCCGCATTAGAACGTCGATTTCAAAAAATATTGGTTAATGAACCCAATGTTGAAGACACTATCGCCATTTTACGCGGCTTAAAAGAGCGCTATGAGCTTCACCACGGCGTAGAAATCACCGATCCCGCCATTGTTGCGGCCGCAACCTTGTCTCACCGCTACATCACTGATAGGCAGTTACCTGATAAAGCCATTGATTTAATTGATGAGGCCGGTAGTCAAATTCGGATGGAGATTGATTCTAAACCTGAAAGCCTAGATAAACTGGACCGTCGACTCATTCAATTAAAAATTGAGCGCGAAGCATTGAAAAAAGAAAATGATCCTGCTTCTAAAAAACGCCTCAAGGATCTAGAGCAAAGTATTAATGAACTTGAAAAAAATGCTGCTGATTTAGAAGATCTGTGGAAATCTGAAAAAGCAGTGTTACAAGGGGCGACCCACATCAAGGAAGCCCTAGAGCAAGCCCGCCTTGAGATGGAAACCGCTCGAAGAGCAGGTGATCTGACCCACATGTCTGAATTACAATATGGCCGAATCCCAGAGTTAGAAAAACAATTGGCGTTGGTATCAAGCAGAGAACCCCAGGAAACAAAGCTGGTTCGCAATAAAGTCACTGAGGAAGAAATAGCTGAAGTGGTATCCAAATGGACCGGCATTCCTGTGGCTAAAATGCTGGAAGGTGAAAAAGAAAAATTATTGCACATGGAAGATGCCTTGCATCATCGTTTGATTGGCCAAAATGAAGCCGTTGATGCCGTCTCCAATGCGATTCGCCGATCACGAGCCGGGCTATCTGATCCCAATCGCCCCATCGGTTCTTTTTTATTTTTAGGCCCCACTGGCGTCGGCAAAACGGAACTCTGCAAAGCCCTGGCTACCTTTCTTTTTGACACACCCGATGCGATGGTGCGCATTGATATGTCTGAATTTATGGAAAAACACTCGGTCGCCCGATTAATCGGTGCACCCCCTGGCTATGTCGGCTATGAAGAAGGTGGCTACATCACTGAAGCTGTGCGCCGACGACCTTACTCCGTCATTTTGCTAGATGAAATTGAAAAAGCCCATACCGATGTGTTCAACATCTTGTTACAAGTGCTGGATGATGGGCGCTTGACGGATGGACAAGGACGCACGGTCGACTTTCGCAATACCGTCATCGTCATGACCTCAAACCTTGGATCACACTTGATTCAAGAAATGGGAAACAAGAAATCCTATGAAGAGATAAAAACAGCGGTCATGGACTTGGTCGGTCAACACTTTAGACCGGAGTTCATCAACCGAATTGATGACAGCGTTGTTTTCCATTCCTTAACAAAAGAACAAATTGCAAACATTGCAAACATTCAAATTGGATACTTAGAACAGCGCTTACAACAACAAAACATTCGCCTAATCTTAAGCCCTGAAGCACTGGCTCATTTAGCAGAAGCAGGCTTTGATCCCGTCTATGGGGCAAGGCCTTTAAAACGGACCATCCAACAGCAACTGGAGAACCCATTGGCACAAGCGCTTCTCGAAGGCCAGTTTAAATCAGGCGAGTTAATTACCGTAACATGGGCTGATAAGCAATTGAAGTTTAAATAAAATCTTGAGCGGTGAATCTGAGCCACGACCGTCAGGGAGTGGAACTTGAAACAGGGCCACTGACTAACGCGCGCAGTATATACTCTGCGCGTTAGTCAGTGGCTCGTCTAAGAAAAAAATACGGCATTAGTCTCTGAAGAATCTACGTTTTTCCGATCCGAGTCTATTGGTGGCGTTGCAAATAGACTAGCCCCACCTATTCGAGTCTGGTTCGCTTGCACAGCAGGTGTCAAAGTCGCTAAACGCATGCTTTGCGATCCCAAACCGCTTGCCTTGGGATCAGCCTCGACTTTTTCTAAAAAATGATCAACCCCCCTCAGCAAACCCACTGATTCAGCATCCCACACCTGGTTGATCACCTCATTTATCTCATCCACCATCGCATTGAATTCCAGCCCAAACGCCAGATGCGAATTTTCATGCGAAAATCCCGCCATTTCAGCAATATGATACAAATTCATAGACTGCATCACTCTCAAGCATTTCAATAATTCAACGGCTCCTCTTTGCTTTTCCCATATGATACCCATGTGAGGAGGCCACACAGGCAAGTTCCCATCCTTTATTTTTGCAATTTGTTCTTTAGTGACGTTCAGTAATAAGTCAATCAACAGGGGAAGACTGTCTCGAGTTACAATTATTTTTTCCATATTTTCTTTGATATTCTCAATCGCCTGCCCTGCCAGTCTGCCTTTTAATATAAATTGAATTTTTAATAAATTTCTCATTTCAGATAAAAATGTAAACGCCAATGCCCCTTCAGCAAGATAATCAGAAAGCGGTGCAGATTGCCCTTGAAAACCATACTTGCCACGATTTGATAGAATTCCTTTAACATATTTCTCAATCGGTTTAAAATTCTTTGTCGTATACAACGCCCAATATGTGTGAATCTGTGAAACACTCAAACCAGCCAAAAATTGTTGATTATGAATATTTTTAGAGCAATCATCAATGGACTTGACAATCCATTGCTCCAACTCTGCGACTTTATAGCGACTCGACTCCGCTAAACGGATGGCCTCCGCTTTAATACCAGCCTTAAACAGTTCATCTTCAAGAAGAAATGGCTTCTCATCCGGATGCAGGGAACAATGCGAAAATGCAGTTAAATCATTGGTCTTCCCTAAGGGCAATAAAACAGCTAAGTTCCCTATGTTGTTCGAGTGAACCTCCGCCCCATTGCACATTTTCTGCTTTATTGTCGTTTTAAAATGTTCAATAATAGGTTGCCCTGGGGATTTAAACCCACCCACCAAGATATGCTGACTGCTCGCTTGTAGCGCCTCACTCCGCTTTGAGCACAGCACTTTGATCCCATTAGGATCGTCAGCTTTCTTTAATGTGACGCCATCCGATTCCAGGCCATCCGTTAAGACATAATTTGCTGAAAAAGACAGTGTAATAATTTGCTCAGCACCTGGAATATCCTGCTGCCTTAAATGCAGCCGGACCAGATCACGTCTTTTTATAACATCAATACAAAGCACCCCATCGTCAGCAATCTCGTAAGCGGTAAATAAGCCCACATAAAATTTACGTTTTTCAACGGGCCAAGCATTCCAGTCAGCTAAGGTCAGCGGCATGAGATATCTCCAATATTTCTAAATAAGAATCGGGCGGGAAACGGGTCATGGACATTTAAGTCCTATGAGCACTGAAGTGCGCTATTATCTCGTTACTATTGACGAGGCAATATACTGCGCGCGGTATAGAAGAAATAATATCCTATGCTTGCAAGTTCCAGCCCTATCATCGGCAATTATTTTTATAAACTGCGTTTAATTAGGCCATAACTTGCACCGTAGATCAAGCGTTGAATGTAAAAACAAATCTCCGCTTACATCGCCAAGGACATTAACATATGATCCATCCCACGCAACCCAAGCAATAGCGCTTCAATATCATGCTGTAAGGCATGGTAATTCCCGATTAAATGGTCATCCAAAAAATCTTGCAAGGGTAGCCGCAGGAAATATCCAAGGGCACTGAGTGCATTGACTCGCGTACTGTCATCCAATAAATTATTAGGTGCCTCTATCCGCATCGCCTCATCGATAGTGCTCGTTAATACGGCTGAATTCGATTTTGTTAAGGCAACCACATAAACACCCAACACCGTATATTGACTATAAGTAGCCCATCTTTTTCTCATATCAGCGACAAAATGGACCAAATCATCTTTTATTAATGTCTCACTATCGCGCAAAAGGTAATCCATCATTGAGAGGACCCATGCAGGAGGTAGAGGAGATATCGCCTTCAGACACAACACCATCTCAGCCCGTGATAGCTGAGATTTTGACTTGAATGCAATGGCGAGTGCTTCTGAAAACAACCCAAACCCTGCAAAAAGCTGCCCCTCTGTTTTACATAATATCGAATCAACTGACTGGATCATCGCCAATGATTTGATTTGCTCCGCAATGGGATTAGACGCCTCCCTTGCATCAAAAATGAAGTGATTCAATCGGTCAAAAAAGTTTTTTTCTTCTTGGCGTATATAGCCTGATCCTCTGCGCACCCCCTGCGTCCTCAGATGCTCTAAATAAGCACTGCAACGGGTTGCTATGCTAAGCGGATCCAATTGATTCTGTTCGTTAATCCCCAATAGCATTTTCAACACCCCATAGAGGGCCGCTGAATCTTTATTATAAACGCCAAGCCATGATAAAACCCTGCCATCCAGTGTTTTGGTATATTCAAATTCAATAGCGAGATAACGATAAATTAAAGCACCCAATATAATGCTCTGAGCTTCATCTTGTTCAGCTGATCCTGCTTTTGTCGCCGGCAAATCAACAACCAACCGGGTAATGCACTCTATTTCATCAATGTGCGCCTTGTTTTCAACTGGTTGTGTTCCAAAATAAGAAGGGGGTTTCTCAGCGACGCGTTGACTATAAAGCCTTTTCAATTGAAGGGCCTTTTCACACAATAGAGCATGTGCTGGAGGAACATAACGATGAGACAATAAATTAAATCGCTTGACTAACTGCAATGTGGCCTGATGTAAGGCTTCACGTGATGGCGGAATATAGACCATGGCCTCTCCTTATGCAGTGATAATGCGCCTATGGTTTTTTCGCCCGTGCGCAGTATAAGCCTATTGTACGGTTAATTTAACATCAAATCTCTCTGCTAGTCGCTGATGAATATTATCAAACCCTCGATTACTCATGACAAGCACCGCATCGCCTGCGCTCACTTGATTTGAAACAGCATCTACAATGGCGTCCACTGAAGGTAATAATTGATAAGGACACTGCCAATTTTTTGCAACTTCCGTGATAGAAAATTCAGCCGTATTTAATACATAAACAAAGTCTGCTAAAGCCAAGGCCTCCGCCATCGCACCTTTATGCACACCTGTTCGCATCGTAAACGATGCAAATTCCAATACTACAATAATACGCTGATGTCGCATACTCTGTTGAAGTGCTGAAAGCGTCTTAGCAATCGCTGTGGGATGATGGGCAAAATCATCATACACCGTAATGCCATGACAGTTGGATTTCACCTCTAAGCGCCGCTTAACGGGTGTGAATTGTTCTAATGCCCTTGCAGCGACCGACGGTTTGACGCCTGCACGTACGCTTGCAGCAAAGGCCGCCAGTGCATTTTCAACATTAAAGCGCCCAATCAAAGACCAATGAATCTCAGCAACCGCCTCACCTTGATGCCATACACGAAACGCATGCCCTGCCTCATCTAATAATTCAGCTCGCCAAGTGGCCTCACCGCTGAGCGTTAATTCGTCTAATTGAGCGTATTGTCCCCGTGCCAAAACCTCATTTAATGCCACATCATTCTGCGGTTTTATTATCCAACCACTGCTCGGTATGGTTCTTAAAAAATAATGAAACTGTTGTTGTATGGCAGGAAGATCCGGATAAATATCAGCATGATCAAATTCTAAATTATTAAGTATCGCTATCTGGGGACGATAGTGCATAAATTTAGGTCGTTTATCAAAAAATGCCGTGTCATACTCATCCGCCTCAATCACAAACCATGATCCACGCCCCAATCTCGCGCTCGTATTAAAGTCCGTGGCCACCCCTCCAATTAAAAACCCTGGCTCTAAACCTGCGTTTTGAAGAATCAATGCTAACATCGCGGTGGTCGTGGTCTTGCCGTGCGTTCCTGCAACCGCAATCACCTGATAAGGTCGCAAAATATGTTCAGCCAACCACTGAGGACCCGAGGTATAGGGTTTATTTGCATTAAGAACGGCTTCAATCACGGGGATACCCCGTTTCATTGTATTGCCAACAATCACACAATCCGCCTTTAACGCGTCTGTCGTATCCTCATAGCCCTCTGTAAAGCGTATGCCTTCTGCCTTTAGCAAATCACTGACGGGCGGATAACAATGGGCATCGCTGCCCGTCACTTGAAAACCCGCCGCTCGTGCCAATATGGCCAAAGCACTCATAAAAGTGCCACTTAACCCTAAAATATGTAAATGCATCGTGCCCCCCCTTTCATCGACATCAGGCGATGATTCATTTTGACATCCACAAAGAAACCATCAAGATATTACAAGCCACTAAACCCAAACTGGCTAATACAGCAGGAAAATACGCAATAGAGAGCGCATGTTTATAAATATGAACTGATACCATCAATTGCCAGATGGTTAGAGCAAGCGTTAACACCAAATAGATGACTCCTAAAATAAAAGCCAATAACGCGGGCATTTGAGCCACCGCAAAGAGCGGTGCCAACAATAATAATGGAAAAGCAAATAAATGCACCAAGGCATGACCTGCCAAAAGACAAGTTAGGCCTTGTACCGTGCGATTGGATACTTTAAACACGTATAATAAGCCCAAGGTATAAAGGCCATAAGACAACAGCAATGTAAAACCCGCTAACAGTGCGGTACTGAAGGTAAAAAGCCCCTCAACATCAGCCAACATCCATTGCATGACAACCAACAATAAAAAACAACAAGCAACAAGCAACAACAATAACAAAGAATAGGGTGTATTATCAGGTGTCTCTTTAAAACAACTGACGTCCCAATATCGTTTGATGAGTGTCCAAAACATCGTCATTATCCTATCATTGCTGTTACTTTAGCACTGCTCAAGCTATTCTTTTGCAACGATTCCCGCCCTGCGTCAGAATTCAATGAGCAAGTGGTTTAGCTTAGATGGCTTTCGATAGCGCTTGTTGACTTCGTGCGTGTTTCTGAAAGACATCTAAGCTACCACTTGCCTGCACTGAACTTTTTGGGCGAAAATTGCTGATTCTTTTGCAGCCCCTATTGATGTTCGCTTTTCTTAAATATACTCACTTGATTCACCACCGGTTTAAGCCATGGACCTGTGATTTTATAAGTGTAGCCTGTAACGGTTTGCATGCCTTGATTAATAATTTTACTGGCGACCCATGCCGCTAAACCTGCGATAGGCCCTCCAGCAATGGTGGCGACAACCGGTAAACTTGCTGTAATGTGAGGCGAAATATGCAAATCCACATCATAGCGATGGTGAATCACGTCTAAATTACCTTTCATACTAGCATAAGCAACCGGCCCATCAATATAGCTATCCATGGTGTTCATCACACCATTTTTAAGTATAAAATTACCTTTTAATGTATCAAAACTATAACCTTCTTGAGATAAATCACTAAAATCTAATTTCAACCGACGAGGAATGGTTTGCAAGCTCAAAATACTCAGCAATTTTCCCAACCCTAATTTTTCTTCGGTTTCAGGACTAAGGTGCGTAATCCGACCATCTTGCAACTCCATGTAAAGATGCCCACTGAGCTTCGCGAGTGAAAAATGAACGATATCATTAGACCAACCCCCTATAAACTGAACACTCCCTTTCTTGGCATCAATCACGGGCGTCAAATCCAACTGTTTTAATATGTCAGCCAATTTATTAATTTGCAACACGGCTTGGATATCCGTGTTGTTTTTTTCACCTGTTTGTTTCCAATCCCCCTTAAGCACAACCCCATAAGCAGGCGACTTAATGTTACACTCTTGAAGATGCCAGGTTGAATCCGAGCTCATGCTTTTAAGTTCCACTTGACCTATTGCCAATTCTCGGAGCTTCACTGCATCGATAGTCAAATCTAAATTGGGAATATCGCGAGGCTTTAATGTTGATACAGAATTCATATTCGATTGACTTGATAGCAGTGCGTTAGACAGATATAACCTTTTTAAATGTCCTGACAGCGTATTCGTTGAGCCAAGATATTGTAAATGACCCGCAAAATCATGCTGATCAATAGCAAATGACCAAGCTTTTTTACCTGTATTATTCGCTTTTATCCCGACTGTCGTGTAATTTTGGCCGCCAATAGCAAGCACGCCGATATTCATATCAACCCATTTCAGCGACTCAAGATAATTAGGTGCCGATGCGTTGCTGGGAAGCTTGTCAAACACATTACGCCACGCCAAAACATTGAAAGTCGGGAGTGAGCCCATGATTTGTAAACCTGAACCCTTTTTCCAAAGAATAGGACCTGTGCCCACCTGAATGGTGCCTTTATCCAAGGTCATTAAACCATTGGTTGAGATTAACGAGACATCGCCCTTAAGACGATTATCATAATTCACTCGCAATTGAAGGGTTTTCTCAGCATTAAAATCAACATCAATGGTCAGGGGGCTATTTTCTTCCGCCGTTTTTCCAAAAGGTGCGGGTAAATCAATAGCGACCCCTTTTAATGTTGAACTGAGATGTAAATGGTCAAACTCCGTTGGCAAATCGGTCAAGATCAAACGACTCGCGAGATTTAAATGGCCTTGCATCAACCCCAATAGCGGCAGATCAAATTGTCGTTGCAATAGCTCAATGCTAGTATCCCCTTCAATGTTCAGCTCAGTGGCAACTTTTGGAACAAAAATAGTTTTGGCCTGGATGGCAACAGGACCACCCAATAACCGGGCCCTAAGCTCACTGCCTGTAATCCCATGCTCATTAAAGTACAATACACCTGCCAAATGTCTTAAGGGGAGATCATTTAAACCATGATGAAACATTAATTTATTATCATTAAACGTCAATGCGCCCAAAACCAACACTTCATTATTTTCAGGATACAAGGGAATTTCAAGGTGCAAATCCAATCCCAATTGACCTGTTATATCCACTTTTTCTAATTTTTCAAGGTGTTTCTTCAAAGGTGAGGCCGCAATATAAGCCTTCAGCTTATCCCCTGGGACATCGAGTTTTCCATGGATTAACAGGGTATCTTCCCCTAGTCCTAAATTATCAATGCGCAAATTGGCTTGATCAAGCGAGATATCTTTTAAATTAGCATGGACCACATCAAATTCTAATGATCGCTTATTCAGTCTGATGTAAGTATCAATGTCACTCATTAAGGGCCATTTTTTATGAAAGTATAAATTCATCCCAGTAAAATGCGTGACCACTGACAATTCACCTGGTTGCTTATCAAATGGAAAATCATTCAAGGCCCCATTGATTGTTAATTGCCCATCGACGTTATCAATTCGCTTAATATTATGTTTTAACCACCCATCTAATTTTGGTTTGAGAGCCGATGAGGGAATATAAGCCAACCATTTTTTCGCCTGCTTGGCTGAAAATTCTGCTGTTAATTGTAAATGGCGTGAAGCCTGTGAGAAAGGATCATCGAGCACCCCGCGTGCATTGATTTTAAAATCAGGATGCTTCAATGCCAAATGATCCATGCTAATCTGAGAACCCTGTGCCCCATCGCGCCATTCAAAGGCCGCATTGAGTTCTTCAAACGTGATGGGCAAAAGGTCCTTAGGCACAATCGTGGTCGATTGACCATCCAATTCCAAACGACCCTTTGTGGGTTGCCAATGGAGCGCACCAGAGATGTTCTTCACCGCAGGAATTGCTCCCTGACCTTCGAAACTCAAATCTGAAAAACGCGTTAACACCTCATCAACCTGGCCCGCTTTAAGCCCAATTTGGGTCTGCTGCAAATGCCCACTGGGATGGATGGCCAAAAGGGGCTGTAATCGCCCTGGCCATTCAATCCCAGTCGCTAGTAGAGGTTCTAATAAAAGTTCTTTGATAAACAGTTGATAACTTTGTGTGGCCGTTTGATAACTCAGCTGAAACGTATTTTCTGGCCAGCGTATCCCCTCTGAGCGCAACAAAATATGATCAGCACTCAGTTGCCAGCCCCCTTTTGTGGGGCTCCATGCCAAATTGGCCTTTAGAAATTGAATAAACTGAGGTTCAGATTTTACAGGGTTTGTCCACGCGAGGCGATGAAAATTAAAGCGGGTTTGAAGACCTGTCACATTCCCTTTAAGCAGATCCAGCCACACTTCAATTTCACCTTTTCCCCCATCGAGATGATAGTTACTTTTAGGGAAAAAATGCTGCCATTGCGTGGGTAATAAGTGGTGCGCGGAAATATAAGCATGCCCACTGATTTGATCGAGGGTATTGGTATTTAATTTCAAATCCGCAAGGATAAATAATTCAGTGGGTGTTGTTTGCGCTAATTTAGCAATACCTTTTAAGCGATACCGACCACTGTGATTGGTGGCTGATAGATTTAATGCACTAATCGGCAACAATGAGCCATCATTAAGATGCACCAAAGCTGAAAAGTTCTTAACAATTATTTTTTTCTGAGCCAACATCCACCCTAAAATGGGTAAATAAGCCCTCGCATCGAGTGTCGTCACTTGGTGCGCATGCTGTAACCCATCAATTTCCCAATGTTGGCCAACTTGACGCAAGGTAATATGGACATCGTCCAGATATAAAATACCTGGTTGAATATGCCAGTGCCATAATGAGCTGAGCAAATCAATGCCCACCAATAATTTACTCAACTTTAAAACATGATCTTGGCTATCAGACACAGCGACTTGATTGAGCTTTAATACCGGCTCAAACCAGTACCAACTTGTTTCCATACTACTAATCATGACAGGCTGACCCAGGAGTGAGGATAAATGTTGCTCAACCTCACCCTTATATTGTTTGGCCCATGGGGTCAGTGCTCTAAAGAGACTAAACAGAATAGCCATCGTAATAAACAAGATAGCCAAAGGTATCCAGCATTTTTTAATACCACGCGCAACAAACGAGAAAAAGGCCCTATTACGCGCCACGGGTTGTTGAATGAGTGCCTCCGTTACGATACCTGCAATTTTTCGCTGCCTCATGGCCATCCCTAACGCAATTGATGCTGCTGTTCATCAAGACCCCGTAAAAAAGCCATTTTATCTGCAATCTTACGTTCCAGGCCCCGATCAACGGGTTGATACCAGTTTGGCTCATGCATGTCCTTAGGCAAATAAGTCTCGCCTGCTGAAAACCCGTGGGGTTCATCATGCGCATAACGATAAGCCTTTCCATGACCCAATTGTTTCATGAGGGCTGTGGGCGCATTGCGAAGGTGGGGAGGCACCTCACGTGACTTGTCTTTTTTTACAAAGGCCAAAGCCTGCTGGTATGCTTTATAGCCTGCATTGCTTTTGGGTGCGATGGCCAAATAAATAACCGCCTCTGCCAACGCCAACTCACCTTCTGGAGAACCTAAACGCTCATAAGTAGCCGCTGCATCATTCACTAATTGCATCGCACGGGGATCGGCTAATCCGATATCTTCCCAAGCCATTCGAATGATCCGTCGGGAAAGATAGCTTGCATCGACCCCACCATCTAGCATGCGACAAAACCAGTAAAGGGCTGCATCGGGATGAGAGCCGCGCACTGATTTATGTAAAGCTGAAATTTCGTCATAAAAATGGTCGCCCGCTTTATCAAAACGACGCGTATTGTTGGTTAAGGCATTCTGAATTAAGGCCTTATTGATAATGGACACCCCAGCTGCTTCAGCCGCTATATTGATTTGCTCAAGAAGATTCAGTAAGCGACGTGCATCTCCATCCGCATAAAGAATCAACTGTGCTTGCGCTGTTTCCTCAAATTGTAAATGGGCCAACACCTCATTTTGTGCCCGTTGTAACAGTTGTTGAAGCGCTGAATCGGTCAAGGATTGCAACACGTAAACCTGTGCACGGGATAATAAGGCCCTATTCACTTCAAACGAAGGATTTTCAGTGGTTGCCCCAATCAAGGTGACCAAACCTGATTCGGTATAAGGCAACAACGCATCTTGCTGCGATTTGTTAAACCGATGAATTTCATCAATAAATAAAATTGTGTGCCGCTTCAGCGCTTGGTAAGCTTCTGCTTGCTCCATTGCCGCTCGAATATCTTTAACACCTGCAAATACAGCCGAAAGCGCTATCCATTCACAATCAAAGGCCTGTGACATTAATCTAGCCAAGGTTGTTTTTCCAACACCGGGTGGGCCCCATAAAATCATTGAATGGGGCTTTCCTGAATCAAACGCCAATCGCAGGGGTTTACCAGGCGCTAATAAATGACACTGCCCCATGACGTGCTCGAGGCACACTGGCCGCAATAGCTCAGCCAAAGGTTTTGTAATGGCCCTCATTGTTTCACCACATCCACGCCCTTTGGTGTTTTAAATTTAAACAACAAAGAGGCCAGTGTGGGATTATTTTTAATGTGACTTAAACGAACCACCGTGTGTTGACCAAGCTCATCAAATAATTCTATTCCACTCAAGCTAGCGTCCGTAAACAGCAATTTTACCCGTTGAAAATTGGCTTTGCTCGACTTTGAGTGTAAATCATAGATTTCCTGATGACCCTCTTGATGACCCGTTACCTCAAAATCACGGGTTACCGTGTCGCCATCATTGGTTAAAAACAAGGCCGCGGTACCTCCTAGCCCCTTGTCTTGTTTTTTTACCGTCACCTGTTCTAGATCCACATCATAAATCCATATTTTCTGGCCATCTGCAATCACCAATTGTGCCATTGGACTTACAGTTTGCCAACGAAAGCGCCCTGGACGAGACAACGCCATGGTCCCTGATGATTTCGAAACCTGATGTCGTTGTGCTGTTACACTTTGCGTAAAACTTGCACTCATGGTGTGAATCGCATTTAATTTAGCTTGCAACGCCTCACTCACCCCATCACTAAAAGCCACGTTGACCCAAAAGACAAAGAGCCCTAACAATATGTTTTTCATGATTAATCCTCAGCCACAGCCGCAACCAACACATCCCTCAAACCACCATCTAGAGGTCCCACAACACCGGTCCGCTCCATCTCCTCCACCAAACGCGCCGCGCGGTTATAACCCACTTTTAAGCGCCGCTGTACCGATGAAATACTGGCTTTTCTGGTTTGTATCACAAATTCAACCGCCTGATCATACAACGGATCCAATTCTTCTGTGGCTTGACCCTCTTCAGAAAACCCACCTTCACCCTCACCGGCATGTTGGGTAATTTCATCAATGTAAGCTGGGGTTCCGCGGGCACGCCAATCATCAGCGATTCGATGCACCTCTTTATCATCCACAAAAGCCCCATGCACTCGCAAGGGAGCCCCTGTGCCCGGCGCCAAGAAAAGCATATCACCATGGCCCAATAATTGCTCTGCCCCTTGTTGATCAAGAATGGTACGAGAGTCGATTTTTGAGGACACTTGAAATGAAATACGAGTGGGAATATTGGATTTGATAAGCCCCGTTAGGACATCTACGGAGGGCCGCTGTGTTGCCAAAATCAAGTGAATCCCCGCAGCACGTGCTTTTTGTGCGATACGCGCAATCAATTGTTCCACTTTTTTACCGACCACCATCATCATATCGGCCAATTCATCAATCACAACCACCACATAAGGCAATGATTGTAAAACAGGTGGCTCTCTATCCATCGAATCAGTGGGCTTCCATAGGGGATCAGTTAAGGGTTCTCCACGTGCCACCGCTTCTTGAACCATGGTATTAAATCCTGCCAAATTACGAACACCTAGCGCCGCCATCAAGCGATACCGTCTTTCCATTTCAGCCACACACCAGCGCAATGCACTGGCAGCTTCTTTCATGTCGGTGACGACAGGCGTTAATAAATGGGGGATCCCATCATATACAGACAACTCTAGCATTTTAGGATCAACCATGATCAAACGAACCTGATCAGGTGTGGCCTTGAACAACAGGCTTAAAATCATGGCGTTAATCCCAACAGACTTTCCTGAACCTGTCGTTCCTGCAACCAATAAATGCGGCATTTTCGCGAGATCGACCACCATGGGATGGCCTGCAATATCAACGCCCAAGGCCAAGGTTAAGGGAGAGTGTGCTTGTTGATACACATCCGCTGATAACACCTCAGATAAACACACCATCGCACGATTTTGGTTGGGCAACTCGATGCCCACCACCGTTTTTCCGGGAATAATCTCAACCACCCGCACACTCGTGACGGATAAAGAACGAGCCAAGTCCTTTGCCAAGGCCGTTAATTTGCTGACTTTAATGCCTGCGGCCAATTGCAATTCAAAACGGGTAATCACAGGTCCTGGATGCACGGCAACCACATCGGCTTGAATGCCGAAATCTAACAAATATTGCTCAACATCCCGCGACAACGTTTCCAACTCTTGATGGGTATATCCTCCCAATGGGGCACCCGGTTGTCCTTTATCCAGAAGCTCAAGTGAGGGTAATCCTTTGGTCAAAGGCGCGTTAAATGAGGCCGGCTCCCGCACAGTTTTGATGGGTTGAGGCTTTTCTATGACCGCCACAGGACTAATCAACGGGATCATCCGCTCTTTTTTGACCTTGGCCTCACCTAGATTAATCACTCGTGTCACGACGGGAGCCTTAACACGACGCGCTTGAAAATGAGCCACGCCAGTCGCAATCAAACGCCAACTGAACCCTAAGCCTTGAAATAGGCCACGACCTGCTAACAAAGTATAGTATCCAATCACCTCCGTGACCTGCACCCAAGATAAGCCTGTCAACCAGGTAACACCCGACAATAACATGGCAAATAATAATAGGGTTGCACCTTGAATATTCAATGCGTGATTCAAGAGCGTCGCCATAAAGGTCCCACCCATCCCGCCAGCACCATGAGCCATGGTGCTAGAAGCTTCCAAGGACCCCAAACTGAGCAAACCACAGCCCCCACTGAGCATAAAGAGGAGGCCAACACCTCGCAAAGCCAGCATGGTTTTATTGACAATCCGAAACGTTCTATTTTCTTTCAAAATAACCCAGGCAACATAAGCAAAGCAAAGCGGCAGTAAATAGGCAACGTAACCGAAAGCCCAATAAAGGGCATCAGCGATATGCGCACCCACCCGCCCCCCCGCATTGCTTACCGTCGCGAGGTTGGTTGACGCATGGGAGAAGCCTGCATCAGCTGTGTGATAGGTCAATAAAGAAAGTAATACAAACAAAGCCATGGTCAGGACTAAAATAAACCCGCCCTCACTGATCCGTTTGATTACAAAATGTGGCAAGGCTGTTTTAGGGGCGCCTGCCGAATAACCCACTTTTTGTTTTACCATAAGTCGTTTAACACTTCGATTTTTGTCATACTATGCGTCATATTAACATAGACCCTCACGAAACGAAGCTACTGGTTTTAATCTATTTCGTGGATATTGAAATGGGTATATAATGCGAGCATTTCAAATCAATCAAAAATACTTAAATAAAGGCAAAAAAATGACCTCTAAAAATCACCATCGCCTGATCATCCTGGGCTCAGGCCCTGCCGGTTACACAGCTGCCGTTTATGCTGCTCGGGCTAATTTAAATCCAATGCTCATTACAGGCATGGAACCTGGTGGACAGTTAACCACGACCACCGACGTAGACAATTGGCCTGGCGATGTGGAAGGACTTCAAGGTCCTGTATTAATGGAGCGCATGCAACAACATGCAGAACGCTTTCAAACTCAAATTATTTTTGATCACATCACTCAGGTTGACCTTAAAAAGAAACCTTTTGTGTTACAAGGCGATAGCGAAAGCTATACCTGCGATGCCCTTATCATTGCCACAGGTGCATCAGCACGTTACCTAGGACTAGACTCCGAAAAAGCCTATCAAGGACGCGGTGTATCGGCATGTGCCACTTGCGATGGATTTTTTTATCGGAATAAAGCCGTTTGCGTGATTGGTGGCGGGAATACAGCTGTAGAGGAGGCCTTATATTTATCTAATATTGCAGCCTCTGTCACCTTAGTCCACCGAAGGGATAGCTTACGCTCTGAAAAAATTCTCCAAGATAAATTATTTGAAAAAGCCAAAACAGGGAACATCAAACTCATGTGGAACTACACCCTGGATGAGGTCATCGGCGACAGCATAAAAGTCACAGGTGCACGTCTTCGAAACGTCCTAAATAACACACACGAAACATTGCCTGTTGATGGCGTGTTTATCGCCATCGGTCATACACCCAACACTGACTTATTTAAGGGCCAATTGGACATGAAAGATGGCTATTTAACCATTCAATCGGGCCTGCAAGGCATGGCCACCTCAACCAATATTCCTGGCGTTTTTGCCTGTGGTGATGTGGCTGATCACGTTTACCGACAAGCGATAACCTCAGCAGGCTTTGGCTGCATGGCGGCCCTTGATGCTGAAAAATATCTAGATACCCTGTAAGGTCAGCGATCACATCACTTTTTAATTAATAATCTTTAACGATAAGGAACATCATATGCCTGGTTTTTTTGTAAATAAAAGTAATGGCCCGAGCGCTTTCATGCAATACTTGAATGTTGCCCAGTGTGGCCTTCTCGCCATCAGCCTATGGCATGATCCTGAATCTTTCTATGAAGTCGGCATGGATTTATCCATTCATTTTTTAAATGCGCGAGGCCTGCGTGAAAATACCTCTCATGGAGAAACAACCTGTCTACTTGCTTTGAATCTCTTGCGTGAAGGGGCACTCTACCATGCCATAACAGAACGCTCATCTCACCTTCCCTTCTTGCTAAACTTAGTCGAGGCACTCGTTATTCATCCACTGAACACGATTGCACTTATCCTGAATACCCCGAAGAATACCCCGAAGAATACCCCACCCTGTCATGCTGTCCCAACGAGTGATATCCATACTCATCAACCATAAAAAAACCCATTCCCCTATGCGCGCTGTGCCTGCATAGGGGAATACCAATAAATTCACTTTTGGTGTACAATAAAATCACCTTGTTAATAAAACAGATCAATGTTGTCCATGAAGTTTAAATCTAAAACCGAAGCCTATTCCTTTAGCATTTTGATATTATCAGAGCTTTGCAATCCACTCGAAGCCAACCCCATCACCTCGCCAGAACAAGCGCTGATTGAAGCGCTCATTGAGCGCTTCAAAATAGCCATGGAAAACCATGAGCAAGATCTCAGGGTTATCATTCACGACCTAGATCATGCAAAACGCTGTCAAAACCCATGGGTTTCCAGTCTCATTAACACACTGCAACACGATTTGGAATGTTGTGATTTTAAACAAACACCCCAAGAAAAATTTGAAAACCCTTTGGCTAGACGGGCCGAATCTGAACTGGCCCTTGCTTTGTTATTCCATCCAACGGCGGCCATGATGCATGCCGTAGGAAGAATATCGATGGAACTTGTCAAATTTATGAAGGATCAAGCCATCAATTGGCAAACGGAATGGGGGCCTGCTTTTCAAGAAAAACACCATGTTATCTCCCTAGGCGCATTTAAAGAAATGCCTACATTTTTGGAGGTGCAAGCGATTCTTGAAAAAAATGATCCGGCTCAACTGACTGAAATTATGCACCTTCATTTTAAATTTGCATCTAATTTTACGCGCATTAAACCCATAGCCAATGCGCCCATCAGAACACCCGTTGGCAAACTGGCTGAACTCATTGCAAGCGCTTATGAAGGCCAGTCGACTTATTTTTATACCACAGGGATCACCTTAGAAGGACGACAAGGCACCGATTGCCGATCGTATATTGTCAAAAAAATCTATGAATCTGATCTATTTGTAGCCAAAGGTAACCGAGGCAGGTCACCCTCTCTTGATTTTTTTGAGCATTTTAGCGATCAAATGGGGCTCATGTTAATCCATCAGCATGAAGAAGAAAAAGGTTTACCAACCCATGATTCCGAATGGATAGCCGATTGCAAAAACCAAGCACCTAATTTAGAGAGTCCTTATGTTCATGATTTAATAGAAAATGACGCCGTTTATGTCTCAGGACCCTCAGGGATGACGAGCATCTTATTGGGTCAGATGGAAACCATGGCTAACTTTGAAAATGAAACCTTCAAAAAGAATTATCTGTCAGCAATCTTGGCTTATATTGTGGGTGGTGGTTTTCATAGCATTCATGAAGTCATAGGACCTGCTCAATATATTCTTAATTTAGTGCCCAGCTATCATGTTCACCCCCCCCAAATAGGCCAATTGGCAAAACCACCCAATTACCATGTTTTTTTAGTGCAACAAGCGTTAATTGATCCTGAATTTAAAGCACTTCGTGAGATGGCCTGGCAAAATTATCTCCGTTATTTTAAAGCGGACTATTGTCCAAGGCATATCGAGGAATTGGGTTTGAAAATGAAATGCGAAAAGCCTGCTGAAAGGGACTCTGACTATGCCAAATTTTTTAAGACGTCTGTTGAATTGGACATTGGAGAAGATGCTAGAAAAAACAGTGTCTTATCGTCTCATAAATACAATCAACTGCCCGCGACATCGATCCAGGCCTAATAGGCTCGGGGGATAAGTCCATCAGATGAGGATAGCGTCGACGAATCCAATCGATAGTAGCTACCCAGGCATCGTCAATATTGTCTTGAAACACCTCATCCCGATGAAATAAACTAAAAAAATCATGATAGTTCCCCATCATCTCACCTTGTGTCTTATATTCAGGCAATAAGCCCAATCGCGTTTTTGGAATGGTAAGGACTTCGTGCATGCTGTGTAAACCACCCCCTGTAATAAAAGCCATGGTGGCCAGGAGATAATAGTGCTGCTTATCTAGAGAATGCCATTGACCCAAAAATACCATCGCAGCACAAAGCTGTGAGGTCATCCCCGAGGGGCCTGCCACATAAGGAATATCGCGTTGTATCATTGATTGAACATAAGGTGAATTAAGATTGGCTTCTTGACAAAGACAATCAGGAAACCACGCATTCTCTGTAGAAGAGCATGCTATACGGTCCTCAGGTGACAAACTAATCCCTAACTGCTTTGATAAAATAAAATGAAACGCTAAGCGCCCCCTATCCGTGTAGAGGTGAGGGGCATACAACGGATAATTATAAAAAAAAGGTCTTAAATCTTCATGATGAGACAAACTCAAATAGGCCTCCAGATCGCCCCCATAAGCCCCCAAAAAGGGAGGATAAGCGTGCAGTTTCACATAAGGATAAATATCTCGCATGAACATAAAATGAATCAACATGATCGTTGCCAATTGATTTTTATCTTTTAAAACGGCAATCACCTCCACGACCTTGGGACGATGAGCAAACCGTCCAAAGGCCAAGGCTAGTAAGGGCTCCTCAGACAAGGGTTCCAGGGGACCTAAATTATCTAAAAAGAGATCAACTGGCGTGTCAGTGATGTTCCCCTCCAGTAGAAAAATAATGCCCTTGCTCACCTCATTCACACTATCCCACATCATCTGGCTGGGATTTAACAATAGATGGGTCGCAAGCTGGGACTCAAAATATCGTTGAAAAGAACATGCCAGGTCTTTTTCATCCAGATTTGTTTTTTTAAAATAATCATTCAATGTTAAATGACCCAAGCTTGCCAGCACATCCATTAAAAAGGACCCTAAAGGAAGAGATAGGCTCCTGTATTGCGCCATATTTTGTCTAATAATGAATTGCAACCCTGCAAAGTGTTGCTCATGATTATGGAACAATATTTTGATCTCAGACACCAATGATTTAATAAGGCGTTTATCCCCCAATAATACGGCCGGATAACAGGCCAACTTTGCAATCAGCAAAGCAAACACATCGGTTCGATGACGACCTGGCAGTTGCATCACATCTTCTGCAAATTTAAACATCCTGACTATTTCACCAAAATAAATTGAGAGGATCCATTGAGTTAATGGAACAATAAAAAAATGTTAATTTAACAATCCCTTAATATAAATAATGTACAATTACGGTTTAATGTAACTCCCCAGGTTGTGGATAAATTTGTTTTTTATTCCATCAAAATGCGCATACGTCATCCTGAACGCAGTGAAGGATCTCCTGAGTATGGCTCGGATATGGTCAAGTTGAGATCCTTCGCTACGCTCAGGATGACGTACCTGGGGTG
>CANJHO010000048.1 GCA_947474165.1 Legionellaceae bacterium | reverse complement strand
TGTCTTATAGTTGCTCACTTTGAGCTCCTGGGTTGCTTCGTTTCACTCGCAATGACGGAATTGCAAAAAATGGCTAAAGTCGAGCTTGAGGAATCATCGCAATAGACCATCGTCGTAGATTCATATGCTTTTTCTAGGATTATTCAGTATTACTAGGATTGATTAGAATTGCAACCAAGGAATACGTTTCAAAAATAGTGCTATGACAAAAATAGCACTTTAGTATAAATTTTTTACACAAAGATTGTTTTGTGATACAATAATGTTCATTTTAAAGTCTGGGTGTTTTTCACATGCTGTTTAGTCGATGTAATATGAGATGCGGGTTTAGATTTTCTCTTTTAGTTTTCTTAAGCTTATTTCTAACAGTCGCCTTGGCAGTCGAGGTGCCTATTGATGATTTTTCAATGGAATCTTATTCACAAAACAGTAATGATTATTTATCTAGCGATAGCAAAGACTATTCGGTTCCCCTATTAAAGCCTGATTATCAGGTCTCACAACTAAAAAAATTCTATAATCATTACTATTCCACTGATTCTAAAGGGTTATCGCCGTGGAGTGATGCGAGTATAAAATCTATTTTACCGATCGTAAAAAAAGTAGAAGTTGAGATCCTTGATGATTTTGATAATCGAAATAAAGACAGCTTAAATCAACATTATGGTGAAAATTTTAAGGCGCATGGGGTGGATTGGATCAATCAGATCAGAGAGAACATGGATTTCAATGCAATCAATTCGTCTGAGTTTAAGGCTGAGAATAAAGCCATTGCGATTGCCAATACCTTCGCACGGGCATTGCCTGAGCAGGCCCCTGATTTTTTTCATTTCAGCATCGCAGGACAAGGTTTTCCTTTTGATAATTTGCAAGAATCAGTGATTTGGGCCGCAACGCCACTTTATGTTATCACAGTTTCAGAAGATAAGGCTTGGTCTTTGGTTTTAACGCCGGATGCCTATTTCGCTTGGGTTAAAAGTAGTGATATTGCCTATGCTTCAGGTGGGTTTATTAAGCGATGGCAGTTGGCTGCAAAGAAAGGCCTTATTGCAATTACTAAAACGGGTGCAAGTGTTCTTGATAGAGCACAACATTTTCAGTTGACAGGCTATATTGGGGCTGTATTTCCACTGGTATCAAGTGATGAAATGAACACGGAAATATTAATTCCCATTAAAAATCAACACGATGAGGCCGTTATTAAGATTGGATTGGTTAATAAAAAACATGTCGCGTTGATGCCTTTGGTTGCTTCTAAAAAGAATATGGTTCAGCTCATTAAGCAATTACAAAACAGACCTTATGGGTGGGGGGGCGCTTTCTTTTTTAATGATTGTTCTCAAGAAATGAAAAGTCTATTTACCCCCTTGGGTATTTGGTTGCCTAGAAATTCAGCCCAGCAAGCACAATTCAAATCAACCGTGGATTTATCAAAAAATACTGCTAAAGAGCGCATCAACTTATTAAAAGAACAAGGACATCCGCTAATGACGCTCATTTATATTGGCGGGCATGTGATGCTTTATGTAGGGAACAAAACAATGGATAACAAAGACGTTGAAGCAGTGACCTATCAAAATGTTTGGGGACTTTCACCTTTAAGTAAAGACAAGCGTTATGTGATTGGACAGTCACTTTTTTTACCTCTTTTAAATGCTTATCCTGAGCATCCAGAGGTTAATTCTTTGGCAAATAAAGCTTATTTTAAGCTGGTTTACCTTGATGCCTTGGATGCTGAGAGTGCTTCACCCGAAGCATTTTTAACGCTTTTTGCGAAAACTGCTATAAATTAGGCCTAAGCTTAAATTACAATGCCTTGATCATCAATTGATGATGTAATAATTTCTCTAGGCTCATTTTTGCCTGCGCTAACTTCTCTTTTTCTTGGTGTATTATCTCGGGTGGCGCTTTCTCTGTGAATTTTTCATTATTTAACTTTCCTTCAATGAACTGAATGTCTTTATTAAGTTTTGCTAGTTCCTTTTCAAGACGAGCCAATTCAGCCGTTTTATCAATAAGACCTGCCATGGGAATGAGTATTTCTATCTCACCAACGATTGCTGAGGCTGATTGTGTTGTTTTTTCATTTGCGTCCAAGCAATGAATGCTGGTTAACCGGCTTAAAGCAATCAAGGTATTGGCATATTTTTTTACTCTGTCTAACATCATTGGGGAGAGATGGCGTAAATTGAGTGGGATTTTTTTAGCAGGACTCACGCCCATCTCACTGCGAATGGTACGAATTGACTGCACTATTTTTTTCATCCAGTCGATTTCTTCTTCAATGGGCTCATTGATAAGCTTCTCGTCGACTTGTGGGTAGGCTGCGAGCATAATGGTTTCGTCTGTTTCACTTAACAGGTTATTGGTTCGTTGCCAAATTTCTTCGGTGATGAACGGCATCAGGGGATGAAGGAGTTTAAGGATTTGATCCAAGACGTGGATTAACGTATATCGCGTGCCCCGCTTCATGGCATCTAAGGCGTCTTTATCATATAGCACTGGTTTTGAAAGTTCTAAATACCAATCGCAATACTCATGCCAAACGAATTCATACAAGGTATTGGCTAATAAATCAAATCGATAGCTTGCAAAGTGATGGTGGCAGAGTGCAATGGTTCGTTGAAGGTGTGACAATATCCAAAGATCAGCCGGACTATATTGAAACGCGCCATCACCGAAGTCAACTCGATCCTCATCGGTACTTTGTAATACGAAACGAGCGGCATTCCATAATTTATTACAAAAATTGCGATAGCCTTCGACGCGTCCCATGTCAAAGCGTACCGTGCGGGCATTGGATGCAAGCGAGCAATAAGTGAATCGCAAGGCATCGGTGCCATACGCTTCGATGCCTTCTGGGAATTGTTTGCGTGTGGATTTAGCAACTTTTTCAGCGACTGAGTTGAGTAGCAGATTGCTGGTGCGTTTTGCAATGAGGCTTTGAATGTCAATGCCATCAATAATATCAATGGGATCAAGGACATTGCCCTTGGATTTTGACATTTTTTTACCATCAATGTCACAAATTAAACCCGTGATGACGATGTCTTTAAAGGGGACTTTTCCTGTAAATTTAAGCCCCATCATGATCATTCGTGCAACCCAAAAGAAAATAATATCAAAGCCTGTGAATAAAACAGCGGTGGGATAAAATTGTTCGAGTTCAGGCGTTCTTTCGGGCCATCCCAGGGTTGAGAAAGGCCAAAGGGAAGATGAAAACCAAGTGTCTAGTACATCTTCATCTTGTTTTAATGTCAACGATTCATCCAATTGATATTTAAAACGGACATCATTTTCACTGTAACCCACATAAGCGCGACCTTCATCATCATACCAAGCGGGGATCCGGTGGCCCCACCATAATTGTCGGCTGATGCACCAATCCTCAATATTCTCCATCCATTGAAAGTAGGTTTTGCTCCAATTGTCAGGAATAAAGCGGATCTGGCCATTTTTAACGGCATCGATTGCCGGTTTGGCCAAAGGTTTGGTTTTAACGTACCACTGTTCTGTTAAAAGGGGCTCAATGATGACATTGGATTTTTCGCCTCGTGGTATTTTTAATTGATGTGGCTCTGTTTTTACTAATAAGGTTAGTTTTTCAAGATCCTGAATGATTTTTTCACGAGCGATAAATCGGTCCATGCCTTGATATTTGAGGGGCACATTGGTATTGAGGGTCGCTTTTTTAGTTAAGATATTGATTTGTGGTAGATTATGGCGTTTACCCACCTCATAGTCATTAAAATCATGGGCAGGCGTAATTTTAACGCAACCGCTCCCAAAATCTTGTAGAACATAGTCATCTGCAATGATAGGGATGGTGCGATCACAAAGGGGGAGATGGACTTGTTTACCAATCAGATGTTGGTAACGGGGATCATCCGGGTGAACGGCAACCGCTGTATCGCCCAGAAGGGTTTCAGGGCGTGTGGTTGCAATGACTAATGTTTCATCAGAATCAACCACAGCATATCGTATATGCCAAAGAAAACCGGCTTCTTCTTCAGAGATGACCTCTAGATCAGAAATAGCCGTGCCTAATTTGGGATCCCAATTCACCAATCGCGTGCCTCGGTAAATAAGCCCCTCATCATGGAGTTGTATAAATACTTTTTGTACTGCTAAGGATAAACCCTCATCCATTGTGAAGCGTTCACGAGACCAAGCGGCTGAGGATCCGATACGACGCATTTGGCGAGTAATTTCACCACCGGACTCCTCCTTCCAAGCCCATACACGCTTTAAAAATTCCTCACGAGACAGGTCTTTTCGGGATAAACCCTCTTTTTCTAATTGCCCTTCAACCACCAATTGGGTAGAAATACCCGCATGATCAGTCCCAGGCTGCCATAAGGTTCGAGATCCCATCATCCGTTGATAGCGAATCACCGTGTCGATTAATGTGAGCTGGAAACCATGCCCCATGTGTAAACTGCCAGTTACATTGGGTGGAGGCAACATAATACAAAAATTTTTCCCATCCCCATGGGGCTCAAAATAATGATGATTCTCCCATTTTTTATAGGATGCTTCTTCAATGGCTTGGGGGGAGTATGTTTTGTCCATGGTTTAACCTGTGGGAATCAAAGTCGCGAATTTTAACATATCCCCGTAATCTTCCAAACTGCTATTTTTTGCATGTGACTTTGTTCAAACTCCAATTTTTTGCTACATCTAGCATTCATACCCTGTTAAAATCGCCCCTTTCAAATGGTCGACAGAGTTAACTTTGTCTAATTTTGTACTATAATGACCAAATAAGGCGCTTGTTGGGCCGTGTGATTGATGTGAATACTGAAAAAAGGATAGCAAATACAAATGAAGACAGAGTTGTTTTATAAGCTAGGAAAATTTATTTATCCTTATCGTTGGCTTATCATTCTATTATGGGTGCTGGCTGTATTGGCTTGCGCGCCATTTCTTTCGAACATCATTGCCCCTTTTAAAACCACCGGATTTGAAGATGAGCACTCGGGTAGTGCCATAGCACAACAATATTTAAATAAGAAATTGGGCTACCATCAGGATAATAAATTTATCATTATTTATCACAGCGCTGATCTGTTAGCGACTGATCCTTTATATACCAGCAGAATTAAAAAATCCTTGTCTGGTTTAAACGATTTTCCCATCGCCCATGATATTTTTTATCCGGATAGTAATAAAAAACAAATATCAAAGGACCATCATACGGCGTATGTGGCCATCATTTTAAAGCGTCATCAGCCGCTTAATGATGAGGAATTAGACAAATTTAAAGCATCGATTAAAACGCCACCGCACATGACGATTCAACTGGGTGGGGAACTGATTTTTGTTGAGGAGGTTAATAAACAAACAGAAAACGACCTTTATCGGGTGGATTTTATAGCGACACCAGCGGCCATTATTACCTTGCTATTTGTCTTTGGTTCTTTTGTGGCAGCAATCCTTCCTATTATTTTAGGGGGAGGGTGTGCCTTGATGATCTTAACGATGCTTTATTTTTTAGGTCATGTGTTTAGCCTATCCATTTTTACTTTGAACATCGCGCTACTGTTGGGACTTTGTCTTAGTTTGGATTATTCTTTATTTATTATTAGTCGGTTTTGTGATGAGTTACGCGAGGGGCGGGACATCCGTGTTGCCATTGCCATTACCCAGGCTACGGCAGGTAAAGCCATCTTTTTTAGTGGCATTGCTGTTTTTGCAAGTTTGAGTGCCTTATTATTGTTTCCTATTAATATCTTATTTTCTGTGGCAGTAGGCGGCCTCGTGGCCGTGTTTATTGCAGTATTTACCGCTATTATTGTCTTGCCAGCGGTGCTGTCAGTTCTTAATACCCGCATCAATTTATTGTCCGTGAGGCGATTAAAGCCCAAAAAAACAGGACACCAAAGTATCTGGCATTGGATAGCCCGACGCGTGGTTAACCGTCCAATCCCTTCTTTTATCTCGATTCTAGCGGTCCTGTTACTGTTAGGCTATCCTGTTTTATCTGCTAAATTTGGGGTGTCAGATTTTCGTATTTTTCCAGAACACTCAGAGGACAGGCGATTTTTTGATACCTATGCTGAAAAATTTCATGAGTCTGAGTTAACGCCGATTTCAGTTTTAGTGGAAACAGGCAAACAGCCTATTTTATCCCGGCATAACCTTAAGAAATTATATAAATTAGCAGATAAGCTTAAGGATACCGCTTCTGTATCAGAGGTGAATAGTATTGTGACGACTGATCCTCGGTTAACCGTGGATCAATATTATGGATTGTATCATTTACCTCATGATGTCATGACAAAAAATGTGAAGGAGTTGTTGGCCACCACCACAGGGCATTCTTTCACAGTCATGAATGTTATTAGTAAATATCAAATTAACTCCCCCAAAACAACGCTATTAATTGATGACTTACGTGACATCAATACAACCCATGGCATGACACTCCAGTTAACAGGGACACCGGTGAGCAATAGGGATGTATTAGATGGAATTAAACACATGCTTCCTTATGCCATCTTATGGATCATGGTCTTTACTTATCTTATTTTATTGGTGTTGCTGCGTTCAATTTTCTTGCCGATCAAAGCCATCATCGTTAATTTATTAAGCCTCTCCGCTTGTTATGGGGCCTTGGTCCTTGTTTTCCAAGAGGGCTATTTGCATCATCTATTAAATTTTGAGACACAAGGCATGCTTGATGTTAGTTTATTGGTCATTATTTTCTGTGCGTTATTCGGATTTTCGATGGATTATGAGGTTTTTTTACTCAGTCGTATTAAAGAGTCCTATGATTCAACCAAAAATAATAAAAAGAGCATCGTTTTTGGGATTGAAAAAAGTTGTAGAATCATTACGAGTGCGGCGGTAATAGTGATAGTTATCTGTGGGTCATTTTTAATTGCAGATGTATTAATGGTCAAAGCTTTTGGGCTTGGGATTGCCGTCGCGATTTCAGTGGATGCATTTTTAATTCGAAGTATCTTAGTGCCTGCCACCATGACGCTGACTAATCGATGGAATTGGTATTTGCCTCGATGGTTGGATAAAATTATTCCGAAGTTATAAATCGATGGCTTTATGTTTTGATCATTGCTTTTGTTTACTACGCTAATACCCATTTATTCATAATTCCGCCAAGTCTTAATCAGCCACGGCGTGTCGGGGGCCTGTCATGGTAGTCTTTGTTTTACATGCTCGCAAGCTCCGCGTGAAAAACAAAGACCACCATGCCACCCCTCCAAATAGATTGATCAAGCGCTAGCGACCAACTATTTCTACAGCAACTCGCCCAAAAAATTCAGTGCAGGCAAGCTGTTGCGCTTTGATGCTATTCGCAAACACGCATGAAGCCATCCTGGCGCTCTTGAAAGCCATCCATGGCTTTCAAAGGTTTGCGAATAGCATCAAAGCGCAACCGCTTGCTCATTGAATCCTGACGCAGGGCGGGAGTTGCTGCTATTTCTAGGTTTATGGTGACATTCTTACAATTTTACAAAACTCATCTACAATTAATTTATCAGGTAACTCACTGCAATAAGGATGTGCATGATGGCCGTTACGACAGGTTTGTCTGGCAATGAACTATTTTGCCTTGAAAAAAAAGGCTATACCCCGGGCAATATTGTTGTTGGTAATAGTGTGCATGCTTTAGGCTTTGTTGGAACAGTGGGCTCAGGTTTTAAATCAATCATGGGTGGTGAGTTGGAGCAGCTGACCTTACTCATTATGGAAGGACGTGAAACGGCCTATCACCGCATGCTGACTGAAGCAAAAAATCATGGTGCATCAGGCATTACCGGGGTCACAAGCGAATTAATTACCCATGGGTCTAATATTGAATTTTTATCGATTGGTTCGGCTATTCATCAAGTGGATGCGCCCCACCCCTCTGCTCTATTTTCTACGTCTGCCGATGGCCAAGCGCTTTATGCGCAATTGGATGCAGGCTATGAGCCTGTTGCTTTTTGTTTTGGAAACACGGTGTATTCCATAGGGTGGCGTCAAGGTATTTTAGGGGGCTTAAAAACGTTTAATCGTGGTGAAATCAAAGAATTTTCAAACCTATTTAATCATACACGCCACCTAGCCTTGCGACGTATTATGGGGCAGGCGAATGCTTGTAAGGCTGATGCTGTCTTGGGGATACAAACCAGTATTCTACCGATCGGTGGGGTAATTGAGATGTTAATGATAGGGACTGCTTCTAGGAGCACGCGAGGTCCCTCTGGAACAGAAGGCGTGATTATTACCAGTGATATGACCAATATAGAAATGTGGAACATGGTGAATTTAGGGTATACGCCCATGCGTTTGTTATTAGGGACTTCTGTTTATTCATTGGGTTTTGTGGGTGGGGTTACCTCGCTCTTGAAATCTTTTGTTCGGGGCGAAATTAATGAATTAACACGTGTGATTTATGACGCCCGTGAGCAGGCATTGGGGATCATTAATGATGAAGCCAAAGCAATGGGTGCAGATGATGTGGTGGGAGTAAAAACTTATGTTTATCAATTGGGTAATGGGTTGATTGAGTTTTTAGCTATCGGCACAGCGGTTAAAAAAACACCAGGCATTAAAACAGCCTCTGAACAATTGCCTGCACAAGCCATTGTGGTTGATAAAAGCACCTTTTATGATTCATCCCTTATCAATAGTATGAATGTGAATTTAAATGCAGGGAGTAAACCCAGAAATTTCGGAACTTTCCTGCGGATGGTGATCGTTTTTATAATAGTGCTTTTTTTGTTCCATTTTGGGAAATAAAGATTATAATTATAGGGTCGGATCCGATCCTTAATGGGAGCTTATGATGCATGATACCTATTTGTCAGTGTTATTCAGTCCTGTTTCATTGTTGTTTGTGATCAATGCGTTTTTTATGATTTTTGTCACATCTTTCCTTTGGAAAATGTTTTTTAATCTAAAATACACGCAACTGATTATCAATTTTCCATCGATTCGAGACAGTAACTCAGCACTTTTGAAAGCTGCATTTTTAATTCCAGCTGTGTCGATTTTTCTTATTTTATTGGTTGGCATGCGGGAAAAATTTACACGTAATTTGCTTAAGTTATTGTCATTTTGTTTGATGTTATTGACACTTTTTTTGATGTTCATTCGCTTTTTAAACAAGGAATTCATGAATGGCAATTTAAGCTCGCCTGCGTTTAAGTTGGCTATCGTCGGTTTATTTGTTTCCATTGTGGGCCTGATGCTTATTAAAAGGTCAGATAAAACAATAAGCTCTGAAGGTGTTGGGATGTTTTTGTATCTTGTTGCTTATATTTTTATGTTGTATGGGATCTATTTACTGACGCTACTTGGGACTGTCGTGACGGTCCTGAATGCTTTTCCTGATCATTTTTACGCGCCCCTTGCTCTGGCAGGTCTATTTTTAATGCACTTTATTTTTATATTGATTGTTATTTCACTCAAAGCAACAGGCCAAATGGGCTTGGCATTGCTCTATACCTTGATGATTGCCTTTGCTTGCTACTCAAAAAGTCTTAATCAATCTTCACGCGACGTCCTGCCGGGACAATCAACAATGCCTCTACAATCATTGCAGCAAACTCATCAGTAAACGGACTACGAATGTAGAATCTTTTATCCCAATCAGTGATCGTGAGGGCTTCTCCCACAATATAGCCCATCGGTGGGAGAAGCCCTGAAGGATTACACATGATTTACGAGCTCTTTTTTATCGGTATTTAACATATACTTTTTTTTATACCTGTGAACGGCCGCTACTTTAATCTTATTTGAATATAATTTATTCAATATAGGCTTTATTTGAATTTTTTGTCTATAATTATAATTAATATGTTTGTATTTAAGTCTTTTAGTAAAAGAATTTAATTTTTTAAGGGGCTAGGGTCATGGAAGAAAAGAAAGAAATCGAATCGAACGTGTCACTAAGTGATCCCAAAAATAAATCTGGAGTTCAATCAGAAGCAATGAGCGCTCCTCCTCCATATGGTGGTCCACATTTTAATGAAGATGGCATCCTTCTCTTGGAAGCGCAAGAAATAAAAGCAAGGCGGTTAATAAATGACTTTATAGATGGGGAAAAGGTTGATAATAATCAGGATACAGAGCAGGTATATATTCCAAATCCTGATATATATCGGCAATTACAAGAAGCCAGTACGATCGCTGAACTTAATACACTTATTTCTCAACTTAATACTGCTTTAAAAGACCAATTCCAAAAAAGGAAAGCAGAGGCTATAGGGCTTCTGAATCAGGTCAAAGTATCTGGGAAAGATTATCCAGATAAAATGGCTTATGTTGAAAGTCAATCAACAGAGTTGAAAAATTGTAAATCAACGAAAGCCATTAACAATTTAATTACAGGGGTAAAAAAAACTGAACCAGAAATAATCCAAGCAAAACAATTAATCAATGAAATTGAAAAGCTCGGATTTGGTGATAAGGATCGGCAGATGGATTTATATATTAAGCAAAAAAAAATGGAATTGGCTCAATGTGACACCCCTGAAAAAATCACTAAATTCAACACAACGCTTCAAGATACTTTAACAAAACTATCAAAAGGTGGCGCCTCTCAACTGAAAGATACTGTTCATAACCTAGAAGAAAAAGGTAGGACGTGGTGGCGTGTTATAAATCACTATGGCGCAAAGGCTAAAGCGCAAAATATTATTAACGTTGTTTCTAATATATCAGTAGAAGAAAGATTTAACATAAAAGATAACTACGAAGTAAAGACTGCCCTAGCCGAAGAGCGCCACAAGCTATTTCATAAGACCAACGTTGATCCTGACAAAAGTACAACGGCTTCAACTGTAAATTTTAAAAAGCAATTAAAAGAGCTTAAATCGAGTGCGGAACCTCGTCCTGCTCCAACAGCGCTGCTTGAAACCAAACCTGAACAATCTGTAACATCTCGTCGGCCTCGATAAGCAGGCCGCACTAAGCATCAACTTGGCGAATAAAACGATAGACACTTAATGGCAGTGCTGCTTAGGGATGCGGTGATCGGCTGCAAGGTAGGTGTAGAGCGTGGGGACGATGTAGAGGGTAAACCCCGTACCGATTAATAAACCGGTTGAAATTACGAGGCCGATGTCGAAACGGCTGACCGCACCTGCACCTGAGGCGATTAATAAGGGCAGCACGCCAAAGACCATCGCGGCAGTTGTCATGAGAATGGGGCGTAGACGGATGGAGGCTGCTTCTTCAACTGCGGTACGCTTGTCTAGGTTTTTTTCTTTTTGCAATTGATTCGCAAAGCTTACAATTAATATCCCATGTTTACTGATGAGCCCAATGAGCGTAATTAACCCGACTTGGGTGTAAATATTAATGCTCGCCAATCCTAAATTTAAAGGAATCAGGGCCCCGCAAATGGACATCGGTACGCTAATGAGCACAATCAAGGGATCACGAAAGCTCTCATATTGTGCGGATAGGACAAGAAAAATAACGAGAATGGCAAGAAAGAAGGCCATGACCAACGAGTTTCCTTCTTGGGTAAATTGTCTAGATTGACCACCATAATCATAATTAAAGCCTTTGGGTAATCCCTGGTTGGCGCTTTCCTCTAAAAAAGACAGCCCTTGGCCTAGGGTTGTTCCTGGCATCATAATTCCTTGAATGGTTGCAGAATTTAATTGTTGGAAATGGGATACGGCATTCGGTCTGGTGACGGCAACAGGGGTGGTAATCGTTGACAGCGGGACCATGATGCCATCTTTGGTGCGTATGTTAATTTGTCCCAACTGTTGGGTCGTTAATCGAAAACGCCGGTCTAATTGGGGGATGACTTGGTAACTGCGGCCTTCCAAATTAAAAAAGTTAACATAACCGCCGGATAATGCGCTTGTGATACTGCTACCAATGGCCTGCATGTTAAGACCTAAATCCGCCGCTTTCGCCCGATTGATTTCTAGCGTGACTTCTGGCTGGTTAAATTTAAGACTATTGTCAAGATAAATAAACAATCCACTTTGTCGGGCTTTATTCATTATTTGGTTCGATACATCCAGCAAGCTTTGAAAATCATTGGTGGTTTTAATGACAAATTGAACCGGTGTTCCCCCACCGCCCCCAGGAAGTGCGGGAGGAATCATGGCAAATGCTTTAAGCCCTGTGATTTCATCCAATTTATTTTGTAAGGGTTGTTTCATAGCAAATTGGCTTTGTTGCCGTTCACCCCATGGTTTTAATACCATTCCAGAGAAAGGTTGAGCAGCATTGATTGTAAAATAGTGATCACTTGGAAAGCCACGGTAAATCGCATCAAAGGGTTTGGTATAGGCTTCTATATAATTAATGGTGGCATATTGTGGGGCGATGCCTACCACAAAAAAGAACCCTTGATCCTCTTCTGGGGCTGTTTCTTTGGCGGTGTGATTGTATAAATAAGGGAGCATGAGTAAGACAACTGTCGCAAGCACCAACATCATGGAACGGGTATCAAGGACGTTGTGCAAGCTTTGCTTGTAACGATTTTTCAGCTGATTAAACTGCTTGTCTAAAAATTTAACAAATCGACCGCTGCTGATTTCTTTGGATAGAATTTTGGAGCACATCATGGGGGACAGTGTGAGCGCAACGATGCCTGAGATAATGACCGCTGAGGCGAGTGTGAAGGCAAATTCTTTAAATAACACCCCAGTGAGGCCCTCCATAAAACCAATTGGGGCGTATACTGCGGCCAAGGTAATGGTCATTGCAATAATAGGTGTGGCAATTTCTCTTGCACCGATGAGTGCTGCGTCAATTGGGGCGAGTCCCTCCTCGATGTGGCGATGGATGTTTTCAACCACCACAATCGCATCATCCACAACAAGCCCAATCGCAAGCACAAAGGCGAGCAGTGTGAGTAAATTGATTGAGTAGCCTAAAAATAACATGAAGGTGCAAACACCAATGAGCGACAAGGGAATGGTTACAATGGGAATCAATACGGAGCGTAGGGATCCCAAAAATAGAAAAATGACAACGACAACGATCAATGCCGCTTCAATAATGGTCGAGATGACTTCTTTGATAGAGGCGCGAATAAAATCGGTGGCATCATACACAATGGTTCCGGTCAATGAGGGCGGGAAGGCGTGTTCGATGGCCGGAAAGGCTTTGCGAATATCACTAATAACGGTCAATGGATTGGCAGTCGGTGTGGGCGTTATGCCAATGAAAACGGCTTTCTTACCATCAAAACTGACACTGGTATCATAATTTTGTGATCCAAGGCTGACTTTCGCAATATCTTTCAAGCGAATAATTGAGTTTTTATCACTGCGCACGATGAGTTTGCCAAAGGTGTCTACATTATTTAAATCGGTTTGGGCGGTGATATGTATGGCCACATATTCACCTTTGGTGCTTCCAGCGGCCGTTAAGAAATTATTATTGGCAAGGACTGAATAGACATCGGAAGGTGTTACATGAAGCGCTGCCATTTTAATGGGATCTAGGAAGGCACGCATGGAATATGTGGCACCGCCGAGGATAGCCGCTTGGGCCACGCCATCAACAGTTTGTAGTTGGGGTTGTACGACACGCGTGGCATAGTCTGTAATCTGCTGAGGGGTCATTTCCTGGCTATCTAAGCTGATATAGAGCAAGGCGGTTGATGAGTCAGATGTTTTAATGATAACAGGCTGTTGTGATTCAGGTGGAAGTTTGTTGAGTGTTTGTTGCACTTTACTCATGACATCGGTAAAGGCTATTTGTGAATCAAAATTAAGTTTGATGGTTAAGGTGATCGTGCTCAAGCTTTGTACGCTTGAGGACGTCATATAATCAATGCCTTCGGCACTCGCAATCGAGGCTTCCAGAGGGGTGGTAATAAATCCCGCAATTAAGTTTGCATCTGCACCAGGGTAGGCGGTGGTGACGGTGATGACTGTGTTATTCATGCGGGGGAATTGGCGCACTTGGATTTTTGAAATGGAGTTTATTCCAAATAACAGAAGCAATAAGCTGACGACTGTAGCCAGTACAGGACGTTTGATAAAAAGATCAGTGAATTTCATGCAGCATCCTGAAAGGGAATCATTATTCGCCTAGTTGGTCTGGGTTTTCGATGTCTTTTAATTGCACCGTATTATTGATTGCAACGGGCGTTCCGTCTTGTAGTTTTAGTTCGCCAGAACTCACCACCTGATCACCAGGATTGATCCCTTTTGTTATCACGGTGTAATTACCGTGTTGATCGCCTGTGCTCACAAAGATCCGTTTGACGAACAAATGGTCCTCTTTATTTTTTTCAATACGATAGACAGAATTGCCATAGAGGCTATAGGATATTGCGGTTGTGGGTAAAACCACCGTATTGGGAATAGTGGGTTGCTCAATTTCAATGGCAGCAAACATTCCTGGGATAAAATTAAAATGAATTATTTTATTTTTAGTATTCAGGTCAGTGTTACAGGAAATAATTTTTTTATTATCCTGGGCGATTTTTTTTATTTTAACCAAAGGGGAGTGCGCGGGATCCTTCATGGCAACGCTTGGACAATTTGGGAGGGAGGCTTGCACTTCGATATTGTGAGTGCCTGTATCGACTCTGGAGTTGATGGCAGTAATTTTTCCTTCAAAGTATAACTCGGGATTTTGCTCAACGGAGAAAGTCACGGATTGATTTTTATGCAGGTGATTGAGTAATTGTTCTGGCAAATGGAAGTTAAGAAAGAGGGGATCCATGGATTGTAGGGCCACGATGGCGGTTTGGCCGGGGGTGATATATTGGCCAATGTCGACTCGTCTCAAGCCTAATTGGCCTGCGAAGGGGGCAGTAATGTGTTTTTGACGAATGCTTGCTTCTGTTTTTTCAACATCAGCTTGTGCTTCTAACAATTTTGCGCGGGCCTCATCGACACTTGAACTCGGCGTGGCATTGTGTTTCAACAAATCAATTTGACGTTTATAATTTATTTCTCGTAAGGTTAATTCAGAATGGTTTGATTTGAGTATGGCTTGGTCGATACTGTCATCAATGTTAATTAAGGGTTGACCGGCTTCTATATATTGGCCTGAGGTAAAGTGGATGGCCACCACATTTCCTGAGGCTTGAGCGTTGACATCGACCCCATTAATGGCGATAAAATTTCCAACGGCACTGATTCGCGGCTCCCAATTTTGTTGATGCGCAGTAACGCTCGATACAGTGACTGCAGGCGGGGTATAGTGTGCGAAGAATCGTTTCATCAACAACCCTTTGATCAGGTTAAATGCAATAAGGCCACCAAAGGTAATGGCTAGGATCAGTAGCATTTTTTTCATGCGTTTATTCATTGAGGGTCCTATTGTAGGATGATTTTAAGTCCTAACATATTGAGATTATACATAAAAATACATGGATGGGTAGCTGAAGTAGGGTTCACCCGGTGCGCTCAGTATAAATAAAAACCCCAATCGCGCAAATAAATAAACCTATTGACTAATTTGCACACTTTGTTAACATCTGTTTGTTTAATCATCATTAAGGATCAACATGAAATTTAAAACCTTGCTGTTTGGCCTTTGTATTGGCCTAAGTTCCTCCCTATTTGCGAATACGGTGCATCTGCATCCTCAAGCAAACAATACAGACAATCAATCCGCTGCAAAGGCCCCGACTTATGCAGGGTATTGTGACATTGAAATTATTAATAATAGTTTTTATGACGTAAGGGTCTTCGGTGTCTTTGATGATGGCTCAAGCTTGTATCCATTTAACGTCTATAGCTGGGGTGCGCCAGAGACCATATCGCTTTATTACTATGGCTATTGTCATTCAGGCATGGATTTGTATATTAATACCCTTGATGGTGGATATGTCTATTCAGGATACACAGAAAGAGGCAAAACAATTATTATTAGTCCTTTTTTAACGAATCAAATCAAAGCGGACGTTAAATCAAGATAATTTATTTATTTTGATTGTAGGGGCTGTTGACAATGGCTCTACAACACCTAATTACCGCGGCTTGTCCCTGTCATCCATGAGATCTCTGGATAACGCGGACAAGCCGCGGTAAGTAGGCACTTTATTGGGTTTGCAAATATCAATGTACTCGACTTTAGCCATTTTTTGCAATTCCGTCATTGCGAGTGAAACGAAGCAACCCAGGAGTTCAAAGTGAGTAACTATAAGACATGAAATCGCTCTCTTCGAACCTCTGGGTTGCTTCGCTTCACTCGCAATGACGGAATTTAAATCATTTTAAAAAATGGCTAAAGTCGAGATGTAGAAACGGTTATTTTTATTTTGAATGGTATCTGCTCATGACTCATTCTGAACATTATGTTAGTCTTAGTCGATTATTTTGTTGGATGTCGGGATTACAAGTTCTCATCCTGGCGCGTATTATTGCATTTTAAGGACAGCTGATGTTCGATGAACGATTCACGATAGCAGGGTTTGATGATGAATTATGGCATGCAATGGAAGCCGAATCTCGTCGTCAAGAAGAAAATATAGAATTAATTGCCTCAGAAAATTATGCGAGCCCCCGGGTTTTGCAAGCACAGGGCTCTGTGCTGACTAATAAATACGCTGAAGGCTATCCAGGAAAGCGTTATTACGGTGGGTGTGAATGGGTTGATCAGGCGGAAATTTTAGCCATTTCACGCGCTAAACAACTTTTTTCAGCAGACTATGCCAATGTGCAGCCGCATTCCGGATCGCAAGCGAATGCTGCGGTCATGATGGCCCTCTTGAATCCTGGGGATGTGATCTTGGGCATGTCCTTGCCGGAGGGTGGGCATTTAACGCATGGGTCCCAGGTTAATTTTTCTGGTAAATTGTATCAAGCGGTGCAATATGGTCTTGATGTAAAAACCGGTTTAATTGATTACGATGCAATGGAAGCCTTGGCGAAGACACACCGGCCTAAATTAATTATCGCAGGCTTTTCGGCGTATTCTCAAGTTGTTGATTGGGCACGTTTTCGTGCAGTCGCTGATAGTGTAGGGGCTTTTTTAATGGCCGACATGGCCCATGTTGCAGGCTTGGTTGCAGCGGGTTTATATCCATCCCCTATCCCCCATGCCCATGTTGTGACCACAACCACGCACAAAACATTAAGGGGTCCGCGGGGGGGGTTAATTTTGGCGAAAGCGGATGAGGTCATTGAGAAAAAATTAAATTCAGCCGTTTTTCCTGGGATGCAGGGGGGGCCTTTGATGCACGTGATTGCAGCAAAGGCAGTCGCTTTTGCTGAAGCCTTGCAACCTGAATTTATAAGCTATCAACAGCAAGTATTAGTAAATGCTAAAACAATGGCAAAAGGATTACAGGCCCGTGGTTATCGGATTGTTTCAGGGGGCACTGAAAATCACCTGATGTTGGTTGATTTGATTGATAAAAATATAACAGGTAAAGAGGCCGATGCGGCCTTGGGACTAGCCAATATTACAGTTAATAAAAATACGGTGCCCAATGATCCCCGTTCGCCATTTGTAACCAGTGGATTGCGTTTAGGTACCCCCGCAATCACAACCCGTGGGTTTAAGGCCAAAGAAACGCTGCTCCTGACCGGATGGATTGCTGATGTATTGGATCAGGTGAATGATGAGTTAACCATCGCACACGTTAAGGCGAACGTGTTACAATTGTGCAGTGAATTTCCGGTTTATAATCATGTATTGTCCCTTTTGCCACGTACAAGAAACGAAGGTTATTGATTCACGTCTGATTGCAGAAGGCGCGCAGGTGCGGCGAAGGCGACAATGCCTTTCTTGCCATGAGCGTTTTACTACGTTTGAGACCGCTGAATTATTAATGCCATTGATCATCAAGCGGGATGGTCGGCGAGAGCCTTTTAGCATTCAAAATCTACGCTCAGGGATGTTGCGTGCTTTGGAAAAAAGACCCGTGAGTGTGGATGCGTTAGAAGAAGCCATTGTCGCTATCATGCAAACCATCCGGCGTGGGGGCGAGCGTGAAATTGAGGCCCGCCAAATTGGTGAGTGGGTCATGGAGCAATTGTATCGATTGGATCACGTGGCTTATGTGCGCTTTGCATCAGTCTACAAGCGGTTTAAAGACATCAGTGAATTTAGACAAACAATCGATCAAATCGATAAATCATCCTGAGGTATGTGTGGACAAGCAATTAATTAAAGGTATACGACGGGCAAGAAAGCTTGCTGTTCAGGCATTGTATCAATGGCTGATGTCTGGCACTGAACTCACTGAGATTGAAGCCCAATTTCGTGTGGCAAATAACATGGATAAGATTGACTCTGCTTATTTTTGCCGTTTACTCCATGGTGTTCCTCTGCATTTAAAGACTTTGGAGGACGCACTGATTCCTTTTTTAGATAGGCCCATTCAAGGTTTGAATCCCATCGAGTTAACGGTGTTGCGTTTGAGTGCATTCGAGTTATTTAATTGTCCTGAAATTCCTTATCGGGTGGTGCTGGATGAGTCTGTCTCCTTAACCAAGGAATTTGGTTCGCAAGATGGCTTTCGCTATGTGAATGGTGTGTTGAATAATTTGGCAAAAATCGTTAGAACTGTCGAAATCAATGGATGAGTTTTTCTTAATCAATACCTATTTTAAACCCCTTGAACACGCTCGTGACGACGTCATCCTGGGAATCGGGGATGATGCAGCCTGTTTAGATATTCCTCTCGGTCAGCAATTGGTCGTGAGCTGTGACACCCTTGTTTCAGACATTCACTTTTTAAACACATGGGACCCTTACGATATCGCATATAGAGCGGTCATGGTCAATGTCAGTGATATGGCCGCAATGGGGGCTACGCCATCTTGGCTGCTCTTGGCATTGACTATGCCGAGCATGGATAAATCCTGGCTAAAGCGATTTTCAAATGGCTTACATGAGGCATTAAATCAATATAATATTGCGTTAATCGGTGGGGATACTACGCGTGGACCTTTGTCTATGACCTTGACCATCCATGGTTTGGTCTCAAAAGGCAAGGCCATTAGGCGAGGTGGGGCGAAAGTTGGCGATATTATTTATGTGAGTGGGGTATTGGGTGCTGCCGCCCTTGCAGTTTGGGCCCTGACTTCTCACGAGATAAATGAGCCTGATCAACTTGTTGTCATGAAAAAACTACTTCATCCCAATCCTCGAATTGATTTAGTTGACGAGTTACAGGCGTTTGCGACGGCGGCCATTGATATTTCGGATGGCTTAAGTGCTGATTTGAATCATATTTGTGAGGCCAGTCAGGTGGGTGCTTGTTTAACGCTCGATGCCATTCCAGTTCATCCATTGCTTAAAAAATACAAAAGGCAGGGGGCACTTGATTTTGCTTTAAGTGGGGGGGATGATTATGAATTGTGTTTTACGGTTTTAGCAAAAGATGAGCCAAAATGGTTAGCACGTTGTGCCCAATTGGGTCTTGTTGTTTATCCTATTGGGGTTATTGAGGAAGGCTGTGGCTTAAGAGCCATCACCTCGACAGGGGAATTTGTGCCACTTAGGCCGCATGGGTATGGTCATTTTTAAGGATCTTTGCATGGTTAAATTATCAAATAAAGTATGGCAAGATCCAGCTTATTTTATTGCCTTTGGGTTTGGTAGTGGGTTGATGCCAGTGGCCCCTGGTACTTGGGGAACCTTGGCTGCCATGCCGGTGTATTTATTGATTGCACATACCGCATGGCCCATTTATTTAACACTGACGGTGCTGGCATTTTTTTTAGGTGTATTCATCTGTGATAAGGTGTCATCTGAGCTAGGTGTTCATGATTTTTCAGGCATTGTATGGGATGAAGTCGTGGGTTATTTACTGACGATGTGTTCAGCGCCAGTGGGCCTTGGTTGGATGCTGCTGGGTTTTTGTTTATTTCGTTTATTTGACATATGGAAACCAGAGCCCATTCGGATGGTTGATCAACGCGTCAAAGGGGGCCTGGGCATTATGCTGGATGATGTGTTGGCTGCTGTGCCTGCATTTTTGATAATGCAGTTATTCATTTGGGGTTTTTCGTGAGGGTGATATGAATAAAAATCATAGGGAATTAATTAGTATCGGCCTAACCATCGCTATCATCGCGCTAACGCTATTTATCATTCACCGTTTTATCCCGTCCTTGACCTGGGCGGCTATTATTGCGATTGCCACCTATCCTTTATATCACCGTTGGTGTCGTTTATTGGGTCAGCAGAAAAATTTAGCTGCGGTGTTGTTTACCTTTATATTGTCCCTCATCTTAATTATCCCACTCAGTTGGTTAGTGAGTGTCTTGGTTAAAGAATCACAATTATTGATTAATTACTTGCAGCTCATTAACCGGGATGGGGGGGCCGCGCCGCCATTTCTTGCTGATATTCCATTTCTTGGACCAGATATCATCAGTTATTGGGATGCTAATGTTGGTCAACCGGGCAATGTGAAGTTTTTATTATCAAATCTACATTTGTCATTAACGCCAACCAGCTATTATATTAAGCAAGTGGGTTCGGATTTGGTGCATCGGGGGTTTCAACTTGGATTCACGTTGTTGTGTTTATTCTTTTTTTATCGGGATGGGGATAAATTATTTCAACAAATTAATTTTATTGGCGAATATTGTTTGGGTAAGCGTTGGTTTCGTTATGCGGATGGGCTGCCTTCTGCATTGCGATCCACGGTGAATGGGACGATTGTGGTCGGCATTGGCGTTGGTATTTTAATGGGGATCTGTTATGCCTTGGTGGGATTGCCAGGTCCTACTTTAATGGGTTTTATTACGGCGATTGCAGCCATGATTCCTTTTGTCGTGCCGCTTCTTTTGGCGGTTTTTGCACTCATTTTATTTTTTAGTGGAAGTTTAATCTCGGCTATTATTGTTGTGGTGTGGGGAACCTTGGTGATGTTTGTTGCTGATCATTTTATTAAGCCTGTATTAATCGGCGGGGCGACTCAATTGCCATTTCTTGCCGTTTTATTTGGTATCTTGGGTGGCGTAGAAACACTGGGTTTGTTAGGCCTTTTTGTAGGGCCTATTATCATGGTGTTGTTTATAACCTTGTGGTATGAATCACAGGATGAGGGGGAACATATATTTTTGAATGCCTCGAATAGGAGTAAAGATTGAAGGCGGATTGGACTACAAAAAATAAAGATTTGCACATTGCTCAGCAGATCATGGAAACCTATGCTTGTCAGCAACATGACAATGTCTTAAGTTTATTCGAATTAGTCGTTAATCAAGACGCTAAGCGGATGGATTTTCGTTTATCAGATTGGGTGCTCGCCCTGGTGTCGCAGTATAATTTAATGTACGGCGAAAACCGAGGCGAAGAAGTCACACGATTGGTTATCAGTACGTGCATGGTTCAAGGGCAGACGGTTCATTAAAGCTAAAAAAGGCTAAAGCCCACCAAAGTAGATATTATAATTTGTTTTATAATCATCATTTTTTTGATACTGGCGGATGGCGATGTTGATGAGGCACTAGTACCGTTTCCATTTAGTTTTGACAGGTAGCGCTTAGATTGCGTTTAGATTTAGGTTTTGTAAGCTCTAAAAAAGCGCAGGACTAGCACCGCTAATCTGAGCATTTTTTAGAGTTTACAAAACCTAAAGATGAAT
>CANJHO010000047.1 GCA_947474165.1 Legionellaceae bacterium | reverse complement strand
GGTTTCGTTCGAGCCCCATTTAATAACATTGAAGCCATTCATACCATTGCAACCAATCGAGATGATATTGTCGCCATCATGCTCGAGCCTATTCAAGGGGAAGGGGGCATTCAGGTGGCATGTCCTGATTATTTGCAAGCCATCGCAAGCGTGTGTGACCAACACGAATGGCTGCTTATTCTAGATGAAATTCAAACCGGCAATGGCCGAACAGGCAAGCTATTTGACTACATGAGTCATCACATTCAACCCGATATTCTAACAACGGCCAAAGGCTTGGGCAATGGCATGCCGATTAGCGCTTGTCTCATGAGCAAGCGAGCCTGCGACTTATTCAAACCAGGGAATCATGGTTCAACCTTTGGAGGCAATCCACTGGCCTCTGCCACAGCACTCACTGTATTAGACGTCATTGAACGCGATAATTTATGTGAAAAAGTTGCAATAAATAGCCTGCTGCTAAAAGAGAAGCTCGTTCATGAGTTAGGCGACAATCCGCATGTTCGAGGTATTCGTGGCAAGGGCTATATGCTCGGCATTGAATTAGATAGACCCGCCAATGATCTAAAAATGATTGGGCTAGAACATGACATTCTCATTAATGTTACCGCTGAATCGGTGATTAGACTTCTACCAGCCTTGATCATCAGTGAGAAAGAGATTGATACGCTCGTCGAGCGATTGGTCAAATCAATCCGTCAATTTGTAGGCTAAAGGGGTATAATTTTTGTATTTTTCCCAACATGAGCCCTAAGACACGCATACGATTGAGGCCTTGGCACTGCACATTAAAACCTCACTGGTGATCCACATGTTATATAAAAAAGGGGCTTGTTTATCTGCAAAAACAAAGTAATTACCCCAAGTTCCTGGCGGAATCTCACCAAAGCCTGAGCCGGCGACAACACCGACCTCACCGACAGATGCTTTTTTCACTAGATCACCACTGGTAAAGCCCGCGCAGTCTGATGGGCTATACACCATATAAGTATTCGAGTCCTTCAGAGGATTTTCATCAACACTTGCCCAGCCTACAATGTCCTTTCCCTTGTCATCAGACAGAACACTTTGTGCACCAATCCATAGTTTTTTAGTGTTTTCAGCCTTATGACCATTGGGTAATTGAAGAACGGATTTTTGTCCATTGAAAACCGAGTTGCCGTTGACGGTATTAAAGGCACTGAGATCCGGGTTTTGATAAGCGGTTAATGGGGTTAATGGCCAATCTTTTGAAGCATGATCGCCACTACAGCCCGGCTTCCCATCACAAGGATAATGCTCTGCCGTCACTAACAGTGCGTGGAACGTAATACCCGGAGGAATAATACTCCCTATCTGATAAGCTTCTCGTTGACAGATTTTATCAGCACCCACAATGCCACCCATCTGGCCTGTGTAAGATTCACTCGTGATAAAAATGATATGTTGTTTTTTATCAGTCGGGCCACTGCTTGAAGCCGTTGATCCCAATCCAGTTGTGGCATTAGCACACGTTCCTAGGATCAACAATAAGACCCAATACGTTATCACCCTCATCGATTGCATCAAGTTATCTACTCCCTTAAAATTTCAAAAGCACCTCATCTGCCCGATGGGTTTTCGCCTTGTCCGGGATGAAAGGAGCATGGGGGCGTTATTAAAGGCCACGTTGACGAACAACCTCATATAAGCACACGCCTGTGGCTACCGACACATTTAAACTGGTCACGATTCCCTGCATTGGCAGCGCAAAAAGACCATCACATTGTTCTCGCGTTAAATGCCGCATCCCTTTATCCTCAGCCCCCATGACGATCGCCATGGATGTTTTACAATCCAAATGATAAAGTGACGCCTTGGCATCCCCTGCAGCGCCATAGATCCATACCCCTTGTTGTTGAATATGTCCCATCGCCCGGGCTAAATTAGTCACTCGCACAAGGGGTACTGATTCAGCAGCACCACAAGCGACCTTGCTAACCACCGGTGTGATACTCGCGTTTTTATCCTTAGGAATCATAACAAAATCAACGCCCGCCGCATCCGCACTCCGTAAACAAGCGCCCAAATTGTGGGGATCAGTGACCCCATCCAAGATTAAAATCAGCGCCGGTTGTCGACTCGATGCCAATAACCGCGTGAGATCAGCCTCAACATACTCCGGCAATGGGGTCGCAGAGGCAACAATTCCTTGATGAACCATATCAGCAAATCGTTGATTCATTTTTTGAGCCGAGAGACGCTCCAAGGGGATCTGGCGCGTGACTGCAAGGTCTAAAATATTCTGCAAACGATTATCAAGACGATCATCATTGATGTATAACTTTTTCGTGTGACGATGCGGATTAGCCAGCAAGGCCTCTACCGCATGAACGCCATAAACATACTGCTCAGACATCATCACCCTCTTCAAGAACGGGTTCAAAATCTATTTTACGCTCATCCAAATCAACGCGTGCAACCAATACCGTCATGTTGTCGCCTAGACGATACACATGCCCCCCACGCTCACCAACCAATCGGTGCTTAACGGCATCAAAAGCATAATAGTCGTTCTTAAGCGAGGTGACGTGCACGAGCCCCTCAACATAAATATCATCCAACTCGACAAAAATACCAAAGCCTGTAACCGCAGAAATTCGACCACGAAACACCTGGCCCAATTTGTCTTGCATATATTCACATTTTAGCCAAGACACAACCTCCCGCGTTGCTTCATCTGCACGTCGTTCAGTGGCAGAACAGTGCTTGCCTAAGCGATTCATGTCCTCTTCACTGTAGGTAAATTCCTCTACCGGTTGGTTATCAATCAAAAAGCCAACTGCCCGATGAATTAATAAATCAGGATAACGCCTAATCGGTGATGTAAAATGGGTGTAGGCTGAATAAGCCAAACCAAAATGACCATCATTGGCTTCAATGTATTGGGCCTGCTTTAATGAACGCAGCATCACTGTTTCAATTAAATGTCGTTCTGGCCTATCACCAATGGCTGACAAGGTGCATTGAAAATCTTTTGGATTGGGTTTCTTACCGCCTCCGAGTTGTAATCCCAACTCCCCTAAAAATTTCCTCAGTGCAATAATTTTATCTTCCTCAGGTGCTGCATGAACACGATACAGGGTTGGAATTCTTGCTTTTTCTAAAAATCCGGCTGTGGCGACGTTGGCTGCCAGCATGCATTCCTCAATCAATCGATGGGCATCATTACGGAAAACAGGAACAATCCGCTGAATTTTCCTATTTTCATCAAACTCTATCCGTGTTTCAGTCGTATCAAAATCCATTGCCCCGCGAATTTTGCGTGTTTTATGCAAAATTTCATACAGCGCATGCAAAGACTGCAACATCGGAAGACGTTGCTCATATTGTGGATCGGCTCGTCCTTCTAACAACCATTGACTCACCTGGGTGTAAGTTAACCGCGCAGCAGAGTGAATAACGCCTCGATAAAACCTAGAGCGACTAATTTTACCTTCATCGCTAATGGACATTTCAACCACCATGCACAAGCGATCGACCTGTGGATTCAAAGAGCAGATTCCATTTGACAAGGCCTCAGGTAACATGGGCACCACTTTTCCTGGAAAATACACGGAATTGCCACGTCTTGCCGCCTCTTTATCCAGTGGAGATCCAACGGCAACATAATGACTCACATCAGCGATGGCGACATAAAGCTGAAAACCGCCTTTGGCTTTTGGATAGCAATACACCGCGTCATCAAAATCTTTAGCATCTTCCCCATCAATGGTCACAAAGGGCAAATCGCGTAAATCAGTCCGGCCCGCTAACTCAGCTTCATCAACACGTTGAGGAATTTTAGCCACTGCTGCAGCGAGATCGTCTGGCCAATGAAAAGGAAGACCATGCGCAAGAATAGAGACATCTATTTCCATCCCTGGCGCCATGTGTTCACCTAGGATATGGATAACCTTACCCACTGCTTGACTGCGCTTACTGGGATAGGCCAATAATTCGACCAAGACAATCTGCCCATTTTTGGCACCCATTTCAGCTTCTGGCGCAATTGAAATATCTTGCGTTAAACGCTTGCTATCGGGAACAACAAAACTAACGCCATGTTCTGTAAAAAAGCGGCCGACCACACTGGCATTGGCATGCTCAATGACCTCATGAATTTTCCCCTCGGGTCGCCCTCGCCTGTCAACACCTGCCTGATAAGCCAGAACAACATCTCCATGCATGACTGCGCGCATTTCTTTGGCAGACAACACCATGTCATCCCCCTCATCATCAGGGATAAAAAACCCAAACCCATCAGGATGCCCTTGTACTGTGCCCCGCTGTAAATTAATTCGCGCCAAAAGACAATAGCGACCCCGCCTATCTTGCATCAACTGACCATCCCTCAGCATCGCACGCAAGCGAAAACCCAGGGCTTCTTGTTGATTCTCGTCTTCTACCTCGAGCTTCTCAATCAGCTGGTTACGCGACATGGGCCGCCCAAACTCTTCCAATTCCTGCAGGATTAACTCCCGGCTAGGAATCGGAACAGCATATTTTTCGCTCTCTCTTTGATAGAACGGATCCTTCGATTGAGAAGGCGTTTTAGATTTTTTACTCACTATTCACCATATATTTTAACCAATTATGTTCAGTCTAACACTGATTGTGCTGGCGCTGCTAATATGAAGCCTCGACTCCCTACATGCGCGGTCAAAGCAGACAATCTCATGTCTTCCCCCGCCCAAAATGTCCCTGTCTCTTTCTTAGGCCCCTTCACGTTGTGCCATTGACAGGCCACCACCAAGCCCGCACAAGGCACTTGTTGCTCGTGCCCAGGTCTTGATTCAATACAGCTTAATTCAAATAATTTTTTATCTAAAGCAAGCGCGGACCAACGACCCGCTTGCAAAAGGCTACTCCAACTCACATGGGCACTCGACTCTGATTCAGGGTGGATCATCCAAAGATCTGTTTTAGAAAGATTATGGAGCATCACCAAGACCGGTTTTTCCGCTGACAATTTTATTGCCTCATCATGCAACACTAAGGGCGTACATCCAACTGGAAAAATTTCTTCAGCCCGTGCGCCGACAAACGCTAACAAAAAAAGGATAGATAGAATAACTCGCATGGGCTCTCCACTGAATAGATAATCTAAGCTTAACACGAACTTCTGCTTGGCAATAATAACTACTTAGCTTATCCTTAAATAAACACAAGGGGCTTCTATTATGCGTCTATCGGCTTTCTTTACGCTATTTCTCACCTTCTTCTCATCACATGCCCTCACCCTGACAGTGGGAACGCCTGACTATAACCCCCCATTCATTATGTCAAGTGGTCAAAACCATCCCATTGGGTTTGATGCCCAAATCATGTTCGAAATATGCCATCGCATGAACGCGACTTGCAATTTTCAATCCATGACCTACAGCCAACTCTTTATCGCAGTAAAAAACTACCAGATTGATTTGGCCATCGGCGCGCTGACTATCTCACTCAGTAGAGATATAGAGTATATTTTTAGCCTACCCTATCTTCAAAGTTATGGTCAATATGTCGTCAGAAATTCATCGAACATCCATTCAATCGCAGAGTTACCTGGAAAAACATTTGGGATAGAGAACGATGATGTCTATGGAACCCTGATACGAACCAATTTTGGTAGCACCTCAAAAATAAAAACTTATAATCTTCACACGCAGCTATTGGAAGCCTTGGTCAATGGAGCAGTTGACGTGCTGTTGCTCGACAAAGCCACGGCTGACTATTGGGTTCAGAACAGCGCTAATAATTATCGACTGCTGGGGAACCCAATGCAATATGGTTATGGGTATGGCATCATGAGCGCTAAAGGTGAGGATGCATTAATCTCAAAAATTAATGAAGCCTTGATTTCCATGCAAAAAGATGGCACTTACCTAAAAATTTTTTCCACCTATTTTACTGAGATTACACCGAATTCGGAAGGATAGTGATCATCATTTTTTGGATCCAACAATATCATGAAAATTTGGGTTGATGCTGATGCGTGTCCCAACACCATCAAAGATATTTTATTTCGCGCAGCCAAGCGCACTGAAACGGCACTTATTCTGGTCGCCAATGCCGCGTTAGCAACACCAGGCTCCCGTTTTATTTCAACCATCCGCGTGGATCATGGGTTTGATCGGGCCGATGACTATATTGTTCAACACATGGATGCGTTTGATCTCGTCATCACGGCAGATATCCCCCTTGCCGCCGATGTGGTGGCCAACAAGGGCATCGCCCTGAACCCACGTGGAGAATTGTATACTGAAAACAATATAAAACAGCGTTTAGGTTTAAGAGACATGCGAGAAAATATCCGAGGAAGTGGCGTCAATATTGGTGGCCCACAAGCTTTCAGTGTGAAAGAAAAAACGGCCTTTGCCAACGCATTGGATAAAATTTTATCAAAGTCAACCTCCTAAACGGATCGGTTTAATTTTATTCGTGTTATACTGCGTGCAGTATATACTGTGTGCACCCGACATTCCCTTTTTATAACTTTAACCAAGGGTACCGCACTGCGGGTTTTTCAGGAGTCCTCTAGTGGTTTTAAATTACGTGGCTGACATTACAACCTTACACCATGATTGCATTATCAATTGGAAAAAAACGGGCATTGAATCACAACAACAGGGATTCCTAATGGTTGTTGAAGACAATCATGCGTTTAATTACAAACTATGGCACGCAGAAGATCGGGCACGACGAGAAGACATGGGCTTCGAATTTGTCTATCAAGCAAAACGTGAGATAGACCACTGTAACCAACAACGTAATAATCGCATGGAGGCGATGGATGAATGGTTATTTAACGCATTACAACCTGCTTTGCCTACAACCTGTCCTGTGCATTCAGAAACGCCAGGCATGATGATTGACCGTTTATCGATTTTAGCCCTCAAAGCCTACCACATGGCATTACAGGTTGAGCGGATTGATGTTGAGCTTCTGCATAAAAAATCATGTTTAATCAAACTCAATACGATTGAACAACAACAACAACAATTACAAGGTTGCTTGCATCAATTATTAGAAGCCGTTGCGAATAAAACACGAACCTTTAGAGTTTATCATCAACTCAAAATGTACAACGATCCCACACTCAACCCAGAGCTTTATCTCACAAAATCCTGAATCAAATCAATGCAGCAGTAGGACACATCGCCTGTTGAGGAGGAATGATTGAAGCGGAACCAAAGGGTGAGGGAAAAAAGCGATACCATGAGGTTCGCGGCGATGAAGGGACTGCAACCAAATTACTGGTCGAATCAGGTATTTTTATAGAAGGCACCACATCCAGAGCATCTCGGCCAAATCCACGACCCAGTGCTCTTAATCCAAAGGTTAAGGCTTGAGCAAAAGCGCTAATGAGACTAATCCGGAACATCACTGGCGAATCATCGTTATGAGAGACCACCCCTAACCCTTCTCCTATGCTTTCAATAAATTCGACTGTTTTAGGACCCTTAAATACACCTGAGCCCATCGACCGAATCACCTCGAACCATTCCTGAAAGAAAAACTGAGGTGAGGGATCAACCACCATTCCCTGTGTGATCGCATCTTTCACCACCTCAGGCTTTAAATCCTGAACTACTCTTTGTGAGCTCTTGACTGATTCCAGCAAATCAAATAATTTCCCATTAGAAATAATCGCCTTACTGTTGCTTTCATTGAGTAAATGGGTTGAATGACGCCTCAGAGAATGAACCACCAATACAATTAAGGAAACCATGCCAAATCCCACAGAGACCAACAACAATTCTGGCGGAAAAGCGACTACTAATAGGGCGCCAATTGCGGCCACCGCAAACATTAAGCCCGTGATCGCACTAAAAGCTGCCAAACCATCTCTAATACCTGAAAAACCCGCCATCAAAGGCGTTAAAGTGACTTGTAACCGTAATTCGTTGCGCTTTGTATCAAATACCACCCGTTTTAGTTCTAACTCTTCCTTGTAGGCTAGCTTTAATTTTTCTACGTATAAAAGCCTTACTTGCTCAATACTTTTCTCAGGCTCTACCGAAAAAGCCTCTTTCAACTGGGTGAGTTCTTTAGACAAAATAGCTGTCCGCTGATGCAGCGCTGCTTCAGGCTGTATTTCAGACCCTTCAGCAGGGGGATCCTGCATGGCATTAGGATTGTTAAAAACAAACGCCTCTTCGGCCGTCTGCGTGCTATCACTAGAAGTCACCGGATTAGCATGCGCCAAAAACTGTGACTGTTCATGGTCAATTATTTCTTGGTAGCGCAAAGAAAACTCATCTATTCCTATTTTCTGCTCAGCGGTCCAAGCACCCCCATCTAATGGTTTCGATAAAGTTGTTAATAAAATGTGTAATGATTCTAATTCAGGCGCTATCAACGGAGATTTAGATGAGCGCTTTAAATTAACTAATAAGGCATTTAATGCGGCATCTAATGCCGCATCACCTCGGTGTTTGAATTTGAATGGATCAGACAAGCCTTGTAATGTCGCTAATAGAGCTTCTAATTCCTTTCCACAAAGTGCCAGTTCAATTTTAGCCTGCGTTGCATGAAATTTGCGTTGAAAATCATACTCTTCATAAACCCTAGTAATGACACACAACAATGAAAAAATAAGAGAACAACTGAGCATCAATATAAATGCCGGTGGCGACAGGACAGCCAAAGCCAATGCGCCCATATAAAGATAAAGACCATCAACGATGCCACCATAGGCAGCACCCAAAAGCGCCAAGCTATTTAACCAGGGTTCTTGCGTCTTCTTCTTCTGCTGACGAAAAGCAACGCAGGCCGCCTCATCAAGACCTACAATGGGAGGAATATACCCCCCATCCTTTGTAATTAAGGCGCTGATTTCTTGATCGGATAAGTGTATTAACGCCTGTTTTGCCTGAAGTTCTGCAAGGCTATCTGCATTTTCGGTCCGTTCCTTAATGCCCTTAGCCAATTGATCCATATGATCAATTCTAACTTTTACCTTGGTTTTATCACTATTAATATAAAAAAGTTCCAATATTTCCGGGTGTTTTAAATCACCAACCAATATAAAACCATTGCGATAAGCCGTCATATCCGAAGGCAGCTCTTTTTGCAAATGAACGCGCGTGCCCTTTATCTCTAACAGCAATTTAGCATTAATTTTTGTATTTGCTTTGCGCGGTTCTATCACAAACTTACGCATGCAAAAACGATTCACTACAGAGAGCACGCCCAATGCAATACCAAGAGGGGCGATGATATAATTTAGGTTACTCCCACTCATATTGCCAAAGGCCAGCAAAGTACTACGAACCCCTTTATAGGCATTTTTTAAACCTTTCATACTATCCCGACAATAAGGCCACGCAATGGCAATATATCGTTTAAACGCGGAGTTATTTGGGCTAGAAGGGTTTTCTTTATCAGAATAGATGTTCGCCATCATGGAAAAAGCAATCAAGGTAATCGATTCAAAAGCGGCTATCACAACCCCTTCGGGCGTCACCAACCAATCATGCATTCTTTCAGAAGAGGAGCGATCATCTGTAGAAGGTATCAAGGCAAATAGATAACTAAACATACTAAGGGAAAGGCCTAGACCATCCATCAGTCCATACAGCGCGTAGACGTAAGTGACTTGATCTATTTTTTTTGCGAGCTTTCGACTCTCAGCGTCAAGCTTCTTCGTTAAGAAGCTCGGTGAGGCGTTATGTTGTGGCACGTGTACGTCAGTCTTACTGTTCGTCATGCATATCACAATAGCGGCGGCTAAGATGTCGATAGTATACACAGTCGATCGAGAATTGGCAAGTACTTTTTCAAACTGACTTAAATTAATCCATCAACCCATAGCCCATCTACAATACTATCATAAAAAACAAAAAATAATAAAACCCTGTTTTCCCGCAAGTATTTTTGGGTTGAGAATATCAGGGCCAAATCATGTGTGATACAAAATAGATCACACACATTTATCTATTATCATATTTAATAAAACGTGTAGGGTGGGCAAAGGAGCGATAAGCGACATGCCCACCAGATTCAGCACAAAGGTGTGCACGCGGAGCTTTGCACACCCTACATGATATTTGTAAGCACACATGATTTAGCCCTGTTGAGAATATACTGCACGAAAAACGCGAATAGAATAGAATATAAGAATCTAAAAAATGGTGTCGATTCTTTCGTTTAAGGTGATAAATAAATGCTCACATCCTTACGCATTGAAAATTTTGCTATCGTAGCCCAGCTTGAGCTGGATTTTTCCAATGGAATGACTGCATTTACCGGTGAAACAGGCGCTGGAAAATCGATCATGATTGATGCATTGATGCTCGCTTTGGGCGGGCGCGCCGATGCATCCGTGATCAGAAAAGGGGCAAATCAATGTGAGATCAGTGCGTGCTTTCACATCGACAGCCACTCAGAACCAGCCCTATGGCTTGCCGAACAGGCCATAGACCCTGATGAAAATGAAATTATTTTGCGCCGTGTCATCTCTGCAGAAGGACGACATAAATCTTATATCAATGGCCACCCCTTTCCCTTACAAAAAATAAAAGAACTCAGCGAAATGCTTGTTGATATCCATGGTCAGCATCAACACCAAACGCTATTACAGCACGCCACCCATCGCCAGCAATTAGACCAATATGCAAACCACCCCCATCTACTGGAAAATGTGTCCCAACTCTACCATGAGTGTCAAAAAATAAAGCAATCAATCCACCAGCTCCAACAACAAACAACAGCAAGCGATCAAGCAAGCTTGCTCCAATTTCAACTTGAAGAATTGGGTCGATTGAATCTGCAAGAGGGTGAAATGCAAGCCTTACATGAAGAGCACCAGCTACTGCATCATGCGCGTGACTACCTGGAATCCACCCAACGAATAAGTGATTTATTAAACGCAGAGGATCAACCCAATATCACCCAAAGTTTAAATTATGCCCTGCAATCCCTCGCCTTACTGCCCGAAGCACAACCCCATATTAAAACGGTCACTGAGCTTCTCAATAGCGCGCTGATTCAATGCGTTGAAGCCTTGGATGAACTCATGAAATTTTCAGATCAAGTCCAGCTTGATCCAGAGCGCCTACTGCAAGTTGAAGAGCGCATCAGCCTCCTGCATCAAGCCGCCCGAAAATACCATGTGGACGCCAGTCAATTACCAGCCCACGCACAACAGTTAGAAAAAACACGCCAACAGCTTCAAGAGTCCGTGGATGTTCAACACCAATTAGAACAACAATACAAGCAACACCTCAGCGCCTATGAGGCGGCATGCGTTGCCTTACGAACCTCACGGCAAACACATGCCACTAAATTAGCCGATGAAATCAGTTTGAGTATCCGTCAACTGGGGATGCCCAAAGGGTTCATTCAATTGAACATCACCCCTTTAGATAAAATGCATGCGCATGGCTTGGATAAAGTCGAATACACCGTTTGTACAAATCCCGGCATGATGCCAGACACCCTCGCCAAAGTAGCCTCAGGCGGTGAGCTATCTCGAATAGGCCTTGCCATTCATGTGATCACAGCCCAACGCGGCGCGACCCCCACCTTGTTGTTTGATGAAGTCGATGTGGGCATTGGGGGGGCAACGGCTGCCCTTGTTGGGCAATTGCTACGAAAACTAGGCGAGCGGTTACAAGTCTTTTGTGTCACTCACCAGCCCCAAGTCGCCTCCTCAGCCCACCATCATTTCATGGTGGAAAAAGAAAGCAACCACGAACAAACCTTTTCGCGGGTTATTCCGCTGACTGAGCCTGATAAAATCGATGAGATTGCACGCATGCTCGGCGGATTGACCATCACCGAGCAAACCCGCTCACATGCTAAAGAATTATTGGTACAGAGTCAGTAAGGAGGGACGTTTTAGGGTTGAATACCCAACCAACCGCCTGTATCCCCACCTGCCCAACAGTGGGCACCTTCACAGGCTTTGATTTTTTCATTACAAATTGCTTTAAAGATGTCATTGGCGCTAATATCCTTTCCTGCAAAATTCGTGGGCTCACAATTTCTCACAGCATACTTTCCAGCAATACGTACCTGTCCCATCACATAGATTTGATCACCAACAGGAAAAACAGAATTTTGTTCTTGATGAGAGTAACAAGCGATATAACATCCTGGCGTGCCTTTATATAAATTAATAGTGGGCAGTACTTTTTCTATAAAATTGACTTCCGGATGATTAATCACAACCATTTCATTCACATAGACCGGAAATGCCTCTGGCAACAAAATTTCTGTGGGAACCTCCGTCGGACGCAGCGCACTGGCCGTGAAGGGGATTGACAATAAAGTGATGATAAAAAATAATATGGCTTTCATTGAAGTACAGGCTCCTTTTTGTGATAGATTTGTCATCTATACTGCGCCAAGGGCAATATATGCGAATGATTGTATCATTATTATCATTTTATTTAAGTTTATTTATGAAAAATTTTGAACAGAATCAAAGAAAATGCTAATCTCTCTCTGCGGTGAAATTATAATCAATTAGCGCGCACAAGTTAATTTCACTGGAATACCCATTGCGCCCATCAATAGATAGGAACACTTAATGAGCATCAAACATATCATTCAAACCTTAAAACGTATTTTTCTAGGTGCAAAACCCCAGGAAAAAATAACTGGTACCATCAAATTTTTTGATAGAAAAAAACGATTTGGTTTTATTGTAGCCGGAAAGAAAGAGTATTTTTTTCATGCAGCTGCGACAAAACCTGCTGATTTTAAAGGGCTGCAAGATGGTGTTGCTGTCAAATTCAACATTATTCAAGGTAAAAAAGGCCCTCAAGCAGACAACATTGACATTATTTAGGAGCATAGAGGATAAATGAAAAAGGTCGCTGTTTCTTCTCAAAAATTAGTCCAACAACATATCTTAGACTTACGAGCCTATCTTAATACCCGGATTCTGGGTCAAAGCAACTTGATTTCTCGGTTGCTCATCGCCCTGCTTGCTGACGGTCATTTATTGGTTGAAGGCGCACCAGGTTTGGCAAAAACACGCGCAGTTAAGGAACTGTCATTGGGCATTGAGGGCCATTTTCACCGCATCCAATTTACCCCCGACCTCTTGCCTGGCGATTTAACAGGTACGGATATTTATCATCCAGAAGATGGCTCATTTGTTTTTCAACCCGGTCCTATTTTTCACAACATGGTCTTGGCCGATGAAATTAATCGCGCACCCGCCAAGGTCCAATCAGCCCTCCTAGAAGCAATGGCTGAACGTCAAGTGACCATTGGTGGAAAAACCTACCCCTTGCCTGAGTTGTTTTTAGTCATGGCCACACAAAATCCCATAGAACAAGAAGGAACCTACCCCCTTCCTGAAGCACAACTGGACCGTTTTTTAATGTATGTAACCATCGATTATCCTGATGCACAAACGGAACATGATATTTTAATGTTGGCCCGACGTGAAGCCCTGGCAGCCACCACCTTTAATGCCAAAAGCATCGCGCCAATCGACAAAATCACCCCCTTACCACAAACCGTGTTATTTGAAGCACGCAAACAAGTGCTTGAAGTTCATACCAGTGAAGCACTTGAAAACTACCTGGTGCAACTGGTCGTCGCCACACGTGACCCTAGTGCCTACAGTGATGCCCTTGGCCGTTGGTTACGCTATGGAGCAAGCCCTAGGGCAACGCTAGCCTTAGATCGATGCTCAAAAGCCCACGCCTGGCTTGATGGGCGTGACTATGTCACGCCTGAAGACATTCATGTGATTGCCCATGATGTGCTACGCCATCGCGTTTTACTCACCTTTGAAGCAGAAGCGGAAGGCATTGGCTCTGATGATTTTCTCGATGAACTCTTGCGTCTGGTCGCTTTACCATGAAGGAAGCACCTCAAACACCGGTGTGGCCCGCAACAGCAATGAACCATTCAAAAGCCCTTTATCCGCCCCGCAGCGGGAAGGGAAAGAATGAGAGCAGTTATCTAGGCGTTACAACCGACCTCACAGAATTAATCAGTTTGCGACGCCATGCTCAAATGCTCAGTTATCGTCCCAAAGGCCGTGCCCCAAGCGCTGGCAATAACCTCTCTAAACTGCGGGGTCGTGGCATGGATTTTGCTGAGGTCCGCAACTATCAGGCGGGCGATGAGATTCGACACATGGAATGGCGGGTAACAGCCCGCACCGGAAGGCCTCATATCAAACTATATCAAGAAGAACGGGAACGACCCGTTGTTATTTTAGTTGATTTTAATCCCTCCATGTATTTTGGTACGCGCATCGCCTTTAAATCCGTTGTGGCTGCGCGCTTGGCAGCTCTATTCGCATGGACTGCCATCAAACAAGGGGATCGCCTCGGTGGTTTGTTATGTTCTCAAACGACCCACAATGAATTTACACCCCGGGGGCGCGAGGGGAGTGTTTTACCTTTTTTAGCAGCACTTAGCGAATATACGCAAATGTCGCCTTCCCAATCAACCGACCCGACCAACCACTCACTAAATTATGCTTTACAGCGGGTACAGCGCGTGGCCAAGCCTGGCAGTGTTCTCGTATTGATCAGCGACTTTTATACCCTCGATAAAGACAGCGAACAACATTTGAGTCGATTGCGCAGTCACAATGACATCATCGCCTACCATCTGTGTGACCCATTAGAGCTAGCCCCGCCTAGCCCCCAACAATATGCGATTACCGATGGTCGCCAGGAAATTTTGCTGGATACCCGCATAAAGGCCATCCAACAGGCTTATATACATTATTGCGATGAACGGCTGGCGCTAATACAAGCCCAATTACAACGCCTGAAAATTCACTATGTACAAACCACCGCCGCGACGGATTTACCGCTCCTCGTGCGGCAAACCTTCACGCGGAGGGCGCATGGCTAACCCATTACCGATGATGCCTCCCTCAGCAGCGTTATCCCAATTACATGATATTCACATGCCCCAGCGCATCCAATGGTGGCCACTGGCTCCAGGCTGGTATTTGCTCGCATTTCTTGTTGTTGCGCTTCTCACCTTATGTGCTTTTTTTCTATACCACTATTATGTCAAGGGTCGCGCAAAACGCCAGGCCTTGCATTTACTAACACGCTATCAAAAAGAATATCAATCCGAGATGAATAGCCAAATCAGCGCAGCAAACTTATCCCTTCTATTGAAACGCGTTGCCTTGGCCTACTATCCTCGCGAAACGGTCGCAAGTCTTCAAGGCGATGAATGGATTATATTTTTAAACCAGTCCTCAAAAAAAATTGATTTTGAAGACGTTCGTGCAGAGTTACTTGAAATGCCTTACCAACCGCCAAAAGACTGTGATTTAGGCCTATTTTTTGACCTCACTCGACGGTGGATAAGCCAACGGAGGACACCATGTTTGAATTAGCATGCCCTTCTGCGTTTATCGCATTGCCTCTGCCCCTCATCATCTGGTTTTGTGCGCCTCGAGCCACAGTTCAAATACCCGCCGCTTTAAAAATTCCTTTTTTTAAGGCCCTGTCAGGCCTCATCGAAGGTCAAAAAAAGACTTTGGTTTTACAAAAAAAAATCACCCTATTGTTCATCATCTGGACCCTCATTGTATTGGCACTCTCAGGCCCCCGCTGGGTTGGTGAGCCAGAACCGCTCGCTCGCGAAGGGTATAACATCATGTTAGCACTGGACATCTCCGGTAGCATGGAGATGAGTGACATGACACTCCAAGGGCATCCCGCCACCCGGTTGGACGTCGTAAAACGTGCTGCTGAGCAATTTGTAAAAGATAGGACCGGTGACCGCATTGGTTTAATCTTATTTGGAACACAAGCCTATCTACAAACGCCTTTAACTTACGACCGACACAGTGTGCTGCTGCGCTTAGAGGATGCCACAGCGGGGTTAGCTGGAAAAACAACCTCCATAGGCGATGCCTTAGGATTGGCAGTGAAACGCTTACAAAGCGTGCCAGCCACAGGCCGCATGATTATTTTATTAACCGATGGCGTTAATAATTCAGGGGTATTATCCCCCTTAAAAGCTGCAGAATTGGCACAGGAAGATGGCATTAAAGTCTATACGATTGGCTTGGGAGCAACAATTAATCCCCAAACCCTCGGCGGCATGTTAATGAGCATGAACATGAGCGCGGAGCTCGATGAGGCCACCTTAAAAACCATTGCCAACATGACTGGGGGACGCTATTTTCGAGCGACTGACATTCATTCATTACAGAGCATTTATCAAACCATTCATCAAATGGCGACGGTAACCCAAGAGGAAACAACCATTCGTCCCCAACATGATTATTACCCTTGGCCTTTAGGCTTAGCAGTTATACTATTTTTCTTCTGGCTTTTGGATAAGAGTGGCTTGCTCACAAAATTCAGCGCCATTGCACGTCAGGAGACCACAAGCGCATGACTGATTTTCACTTTATTCGACCTTTGTGGTGGCTAACACTCATCCCACTCCTAGCCTTGGTTGGCTGTTTATTCCGCCAAGCTTCTCCCATGACTGCCTGGAACAAGGTTTGTGATGCACACCTACTCCCTTATTTAATCCAAACCAAGGGCTACAACCAACGCACGCGCTTATTGGGATTACTATTTTTAAGCCTACTGTTTTTGATCACCAGTCTAGCAGGCCCCACTTGGTCACGGTTGCCTGTGCCCACCTATCAACCCATTTTGCCCCGTGTTGTCGTATTGGATATGTCGGATCCCATGTTAATCAAAGATTTAACTCCAGACCGATTAAGTCGAGCCAAATTCAAATTACACGACTTATTTCAGCACAAAGCCCTCGGACAATTGGGCTTGGTGGTCTACACCGGCGAACCCTTTGTTGTCTCCCCACTCACCGATGATGGACAAACCATTGATGCCCTGCTTTCATCCCTCACACCTGACGTGATGCCAGTCGAGGGGCAACAATTGAATACTGCTTTAGAAGAAGCCGCCCAATTGATAAAGCAGGCCGGTTTTCAACGTGGCCAATTGTTAGTGCTGACCGCCTCATCCCCATCAAGAGAGGCCATTGACGTGGCCAAAGATCTCTCTCGTATGGGCATTAGCATCTCCATTATACCCATGATTAGCCCAAATACCCCGCCCAATCCTTTATTCCAAGAATTTGCAAAAGCAGGACAAGGCGCGTTAATTCCCCTGAGTAATACTTCAAGCGATCTCGACCGCTGGTTAAAAGCGACCCATGGCCCGTCCCAATATACCTCCAATTTACAAAATGATGTTCCGGTCTGGCGTGATCAAGGGCGTTGGTTTTTAATACCCGCTCTGATTTTTTTATTGCCTGCCTTTCGACGGGGTTGGATTTCATGAAGCTAAACCTTAATACCACCTGTATCTTAAGCTGCTTGATATTAATGGGGTGCGCCTTTGCCGCCCCAGCGATGGCCTTTAGTTGGGAGGATCTCTGGATCACAAAGGATCAACAAGCCAAAACGATGATGGACCATGGACAATATAAAGCCGCAAGCGAGACTTTTATGCGTGACGATTGGCGAGCCACTGCCGCTTATCGAGCTAAAAACTATCAAGAAGCCGCCCAAATCTATCAGTCCATTCACAATGAAGAAGCGAGTTACAATCAAGGCAATGCCTTCGCTCATCTCGGAAAATATGCGGAAGCCATCAAAGCGTATAAGCAAACCCTCGCAACCAATCCCCATCATCAAGATGCCTTATATAACAAAAAAATAGTAGAAGACTTACTGAAAAAAGATCAACAAAAACAAGATCAACAAAAACAAGATCAGCAAAAACAAGATCAGCAAAAACAAGATCAACAAAAACAGGACCAACAAAAACAGGATCAGCAAAAACAAGACCAGCAAAAACAAGACCAGCAAAAACAAGATCAGCAAAAACAAGATCAACAAAAACAAGATCAACAAAAACAAGATCAGCAAAAACAAGACCAACAAAAACAAGATCAGCAAAAACAAGATCAACTCACACCAGATAAACAGGAGCCGCAAAAAGAACCACCAACCGAAAATCAGGCGCAACTGCAAAACCAACATGAAAAGCAACAAGCCAAAGAGCAGTGGCTTAATTTAATTCCTGATGATCCAGGCGGGTTGTTGCGAGAGAAATTCCTACGTGATCATTTGCGTAGACAACCGATGTGGAACCAATGAAACGTTATCTTCTAATCAGTCTATTGCTCAGTTTTCATCTAGTCGCCAATGCGACCATTTCAACACAAGTGAGTCATTCACGAGTTCAAATGGGGGAAACATTCCGCCTAACCTTCACCGTCGATGCGCCAGAAGCAGATAGTGTTCCAGACCTAACCCCATTGCAACAAAACTTCGCTATTGTGGGCACCGAGCGCAGCATGGCTTACAGCATCATCAATGGAGAGCGACATTCGTTTCATCAGTGGATGGTCTTATTGAGTCCTCAAAAAACGGGCGTATTACTCATTCCAGCCATTCAAATTGGCCAAGAGCAAAGCAAGGCCAGTAGCATTGAGGTAAGAAACGATTCATCAAGCACCCCGTTGTCCAATAAAAAAGACAATGCAGACACCGATCAACTCTTATTAAAAACTGAATTAAGCCCACCCAACCCATTCATCAATCAACAAGTGATTTATACCGTCAAATTATATACAAGCCAACGACTACTGGATGCAGAATACCAACCCCCTACTATCGACAATGCCCTGTTAATCCCACTTGGCGACGGACGTCATTATCAAACCATTCTAGATGATCATCATTACCGTGTTGAAGAACAGCAATATGCTATTTTCCCCCAAAAAAGTGGTGAGCTGACCATTAATCCACCCAGCTTCAGGGCCTTAATATTTGATGCAGTACCCAGGCGAATGACAGCACATACCAAAGCCAATCAATTGACAGTAAAACCCGTGCCGACAAACTTTACTGGAAAACATTGGCTACCTGCACAACAAGCAGCACTCACTGAAGTTTATGATCAAACAACCACATCCATGACCGAAGGCTCTACATTAATTCGAACAGTGACCCTTCAAGCCAATGGGGTGCCAGCCCAGTTATTACCCCCCATTGAATTAGCGCCAAGCGACCAATTTAATAGTTATCCTGAAAAACCTGAACTTCACAATAGCACAAGGCAACAATCCTTGATCGGTCGTGCCGATATCAAAATAACCTACTTACTGAACAAAGCAGGCCCTGTGACAATCCCAGCCATTGAGGTGCCATGGTTTAATACAGTCACAGGTAAAGAAGAAATCTTGTCATTGCCAGCACGTCTCCTTAACATCCAATTAAATCAAGCAACACAGGCATCAGCCCCAAAAAATACCGCCAAAGCCCCTGCTGTGCTCCCCATCAAGCATTTACTCAGCCTATCCGTTACCAAATCAAATACTTTGGCATGGTGGTTAGCAGGGGGCTTTGCTATGGCATGGATTGCCACCCTTTTATTGTGGTGGCTCCGACGAGCAGGCCATAGCCAATCGCCTCTCACATCAGCCCTTAAAGCCATCCGTGCCGCCTGCAAAAATAATGACCCGAATGAAACACAACGCGCGTTGATTCGTTGGGCAAGACTCCAATGGCCGAAGCTTAACCCATTGAATTTGCATCAATTAGAACAATTAGTGACAGATCCTGACTTGAAAGAACAGTTATCAAGTTTATCCAAGGCATTGTATCGCAATGAAAAAAACACCCCCTGGGAAGGTGCGCGCCTATGGCAATGTATTAATAAATTTCGTCCTATAACCTCTAAAGAAAACAATAAAAAGCAGGGACTACCCCCTATCAACTATTGATCTAATGAAGTCCGCAACAAATTCAAATTTTCTGCTATAATTGGCCATGTAACTTCGTAAATAAAATGGGACGACACGTTTCTTTATAGGGAAAAAACATGAAAAAATTAACCCGAATGATCAGTGTTTTTATGCTACCAATGACCGTCACACTTCAGACTTTTGCCGCTAATCCCTGTGAACCAATTGCAACAGCTTGTAAGCAGGCCGGTTATGTTAGGGGTGATTATAAAGCAGGCAATGGATTAATTGAGAATTGTGTAATACCCATTGTGAATAAAGAAAAAACCAAGGTCAATGTGACATTTACTGACACTGTACTTGAAGATTGCAAAGCGACCATCAAGACAAAAATAGGCTCCCATTAAAGAGGCCTGTAACGCCCCCCCATCATCTCAAATGTAATGAGGGATGATGGGGAGCGGTACAATATTTTGCTGTTTTGTACCGCGCGCAGTATATCTACAACCATAACGAGCAAGCATTGAATATAAAATTTTTAACACGACCCAACCGAAATAGACACATCTGCCCCCTGATCCTCTCATCATGACCTATTTCGATGTGATTATTATAGGAGCAGGGGCTGCAGGCTTAATGTGTGCCATCGAGGCCGGACAGCGGGGGCGCCGTGTGTTGGTGATGGATCATGCCAATAAGGTTGGAAAAAAAATTCTAATGTCCGGTGGCGGGCGTTGTAATTTTACAAACCTCGATATTCAACCGCACCATTATCTTTCAGCCAATCCTCATTTTTGTAAATCGGCATTGACACGCTACCCTGCTGAACGATTTATTGATTTAGTCAAACAACATCAAATCCCCTATCATGAGAAAGCCCACGGGCAATTATTTTGTGACAATAAATCCTCCGATATTGTTGGCCTTTTATTGTCCTGTTGTGACGCGGCTAAAGTTCAAATACGCCTACAGACTTCCCTAAGTCGTTTAACAGCCACGAGCACAGGCTTTCATCTGTCCCTTGCCTCTGGCGAGCACCTAAGCTGTCAATCTGTCGTGATTGCCACCGGTGGTTTATCTATTCCAACAATGGGTGCCTCGCCTTTGGGCTATCAGCTTGCAGCACAATTTGGTATTAATGTGCTACCAACCAGAGCTGGATTGGTTCCATTTACCTTACACCCTGAGGAGAAAGCCCGTTTAAGTGTCTTATCTGGTGTATCCATCCCCTGCCAAGTCAGTTGCAATGGCCAATCTTTCAGCGAAGATATGTTATTTACGCATCGTGGACTCAGCGGACCTGCCCTTTTACAAATATCCTCCTATTGGCAACCAGGTGACCCCTTATTTATAGATTTGGATCCTTACAACCAATGGAGTCACAATCTTCCTCAACAAAAACGGCTAATGCCCCGCATGCGTTTAAAACAGTGCATTTCAGACGCCCTGCCGAAGCGCGTGATGCAGATGGTATTTACAGAATATTTATTAAATACAGAACTTCAACAATTGAGTGACAGCACGTTGGCCAACATCAAGGACTCCGCCAAACAATGGGCGATAAAACCCAATAACACAGAAGGTTATCGAACAGCAGAAGTCACTTTAGGCGGCGTCGATACCGATGCCCTTTCATCACAAACCATGGCCTCTAAATCAGTCCCAGGCCTTTATTTTATCGGCGAAGTGCTCGATGTAACAGGCTGGCTAGGCGGCTATAACTTCCAATGGGCATGGTCCTCTGGATGGGCCGCAGGCCAGGTGGTTTAACTAGTACCATTTCCATTTAGTTTTGACCGGTTAATCCGAACCGTGACCGTTAGGGAGCGGAACTTGAAACAGGGCGCTACTTGCTAACGCGCGCGGTTCGGATGTTCATAAATAAATCGAGTTGTATGATGCTACCTGTCAAAACTAAATGGAAACGG
>CANJHO010000046.1 GCA_947474165.1 Legionellaceae bacterium | reverse complement strand
TCATTGCGAGTGAAACGAAGCAACCCAGGAGTTCAAAGTGAGTAACTATAAGACATGAAATCGCTCTCTTCGAACCTCTGGGTTGCTTCGTTTCACTCGCAATGACGGAATTTAAATCATTTTAAAAAAATGGCTAAAGGTTCGAGTTAATAGAGTGCGATTAAAGGGAGAATAAGATTAATACAAATAAAGGGCTATTGAATTTACTGTTAAGTACGACGTCATTTGCTGTTTCATCAGCAGGATCGGTCTTGTTGTACATTATTTTTGCGATTATTATCTATGAAAAATCAGGGTCAGCCTTGATGACATCATTGTTTATTTCATTACAATGGTTGCCTATTTTATTGGTTATAGTTGTTCGTAGTGATTGGGATCATGGCATGAATCCTCGAACACGCTGGTATCTAATCGACATCGCTTCGGCCTTGCTAACACTTCCCATTTTGTTTTTTATCAAAGATTTTAATTATTTTGCTATCATCCTGATTCTATTGGCTCGCGGAGTTTTGGATCAAATCAATCGAATTAATAGAACGGTTGCTGCAAAAATACTATTCCCCGCTGATAAATTGGCTTATTACGCATCATTTTTACAAACAGGTTATCATGTTGGCATTAGTGTGGCGGCACTGTCTGGTATTTTTTTGAAGGATAGGATTAGTCTTGATCTGCTGATAGTGATTAATGCGGCAACTTTTATTGTTTCTGCAGGACTAATATTATGTACTCGTTGCATCGAAAACGTTACATTCCCGAAGTTTAATGAAAGAAAAACTTTAAAAGCTAGAATGATAGCCTATAAAGAGGCTTTGCAGGCCGATGCAAGACTTTTTTATTGTGCTATTTTGCCACCCACAACGGCCACTTTTCTCCAAGGCACTTACAGCGTGCTGCAACCGATATTTCCAATAAAGGGACTGGGGTTGGGTGCTCAGGAAGTGTCCTTTTCATATGTTCTTGCAACCTTTGCAATTTTACTGGGTTCCTTCACATTTTCATCTTTTTCTAAACAATATCGACTGTTTGATAGAAACTTTTTACAAATTATCATGTTATCAAGTTCTTTGTCTGTATTGGCTTGTATTAGTTATCTGATTTTTGTTTCAACAGATTCACCGCTTGTTAGTGCCGTATTTTTTACGTTAATGGTATTTCTGTATGAATTTATCTGGATGAACGGCTATGCGGGGATTGTTGCATTCTCTCCAGAAGGAAAGTTAGGCACAATATTTGGGATTACATTTTGTATTGGTTGTACTCTCGCAAGCCTTGTTTCGGCATTGGCTGGGCTACTGATTGATATCACGAATAATAATTTTGTAATGACCATCTCTATTTTTATGAGCTTATATTTGGCAGTAATTTTTATTGCTTGGATTGTATTCAAACAACTTGGTTATCCTATTAAACAAAAAGAAATGGAGATAGGTTATGGGGCATTGGATCAATAATCAATTACATGATTTTACAGAAGAAAATTTTAATTTGCTGATTGAGCATAAAATTCCTGCGTTAATCATGAGAGATTTCGCTACAAAGGAAGTTTGTAGCGTCGTTGCAAATCGACTTGAACAGTTAAATTTTCAAAATTACGATCATTTAAAAGATATTCCAGTTCATCAAGTTGGCTTATGTCACAACCAATGGGCCAATGAGCCACCTTCTGTTTATTTTAGTAAAAAAGAGGAGGCTCAAAAAACCATTGATCAGATTTATGAAGGATTGGATATTAATCCTGTTCATGATGTCATTGAATATCTTGCTAAAAACTGTAACCGTCAGGTCGGTGTTTTTGAAGAACCAGGCTATGGGCCTTATTTTGCCGGTGCATTTCGAAGTTTTAAAGGACACGGAAAATTACATGTTGATCATGCCCCTAGCCACATTAATAAACCCTGTGCGGTGACAACAATCACCAAGCAGTTTACATGGAATATTTACTACAGTTTGCAAGGGGAGGGCGGTGAGCTTGTTATTTATGATACCTGTCATACGCCGTTGAATGAAAAGCAGAAAGTTCCTGGTGATTACTATTTTCCCTATAGTGTCTTGGAAAGTGAGGACTGTATCCGAATTAAACCCCGTGTTGGCGATTTAATTATGTTTAATACTCAGAATTTTCATGAGATTTTAGGAAATCAAAATGCCACAAGAATATCGCAAACATCATTTGTTGGGCTTAAAGAAGATGGAAGTTTACACCTTTGGTCTTAGCCGCCTTAGTCGAGTTATTTTGTTGTTTTGTTTTTTTGTTGCATCTATGGCTTATGCAGACAGCACGCTAACGTATTGCTCTGAAGGCAGTCCAGATACATTTAATCCACAACGGTCTTTATCAGGAACAACGCGCAATGCAACGGCGCGCACGATTTATGATCGATTGGTTGATTTTAAATTAGGAACAACAGACATTATTCCTTCACTGGCCGTCAGTTGGGAGATATCTAAAGACCACACCAAGTATCGTTTTAAATTAAGAAAAGGAGTGCAATTTCAAAGCACAGATTACTTTAAACCTACTCGTGAATTAACAGCGGATGATGTGGTGTTTTCAATCACCCGTCAGTTGAATCCACAACACCCTTATCATCTGATTGGTGGGGGCGCTTATCAATATTTTCAGGGGGTTGGGATGAATCACTTAATCCACGCCGTCGATAAAATTGATGATTTCACGGTAGAGATTACCCTTAATAAACCCGATGCGACTTTTTTAGCGAATCTTGCAATGCCTTTTATGTCGGTTCTTTCTGCTGAATATGCGGCAAATTTACTTAAAGCAGGAAAACCAGATCAATTGGATCAGTTACCTATTGGTACAGGTCCTTTTGCTTTTAAGCGATATGTAAAAGACAGTACGATACGCTATGTTGCGCATGAGAATTATTGGCGTGGTCAACCTAAAATCAATAACCTGGTCTTTTCTATTACGCCCGATGCGAGTGTGAGATATCAAAAGCTCAAAAAAAATGAGTGTCAAATGATAGTTTATCCCGCACCATCTGATTTAGCCTTAATTAGAAAGAATAAAAATTTACGTTTGCTTGCCCTTGATGAAATGAATATTGGCTATCTTGCCCTAAATACAGAAAAAAAACCGTTGAATAATGTTCTGGTTCGTCGAGCCATTGCACATGCATTAAATAAAAAGTTTTATATTAGAGCCATTTACATGGGTAATGCGCAGGTTGCGATCAATCCTTATCCGCCAACCATGTGGTCCTATACCGATGATGTGACAACCTATGATTATGATCCGAAGAAGGCAAAAGCATTGCTAGCTGAGGCAGGGTACCCTGAGGGCTTCACTTTGTCATTATGGACGCTTCCAGTCACAAGACCCTTTAATCCAAATGGCATAAAAATGGGGGTGTTAATGCAGCAGGATTTAGCCAAAGTTGGGATCAAGGTTAATCTTAGCGCTTATGATTGGGGCACGTATTTAGATAAAATTAAAAGGGGTGAACATGAGATGGCCCAATTGGGATGGACCGGTGACAATGGTAATCCAGATAATTTTTTATATACGTTGCTCAGTTGTGATTCGGTCACCAGGGGATCCAATAATTCCCGTTATTGTCAAAAAGAATTTAATGATCTCATTATTAAAGCCAGACGTGTGAGCGGAAAGCCACTTAGAACGGCTTTGTATCAACAGGCCTTAAATCAATTGAGCCAAGATGTTCCTATTATACCCATAGCCCATTCAAAAGTTTTTCGTGGCATGAGTACTCAAGTCAGGGGCTATGTGATGGACCCTTTAGACATGGATAATTTTTTTGATCTATCACTCGATGGCTAATGGCAAATATGATGTTGATAATAGTCAAATTGATTCGATTATTTGTTTTAATGTTTGGAATTATCAGTGCCACATTCCTTATTGTGCACTATGGGTTTGAAAAAGATTATGCCGATACGCTGATAAAGTATGTTGATTTTCTTAAGCAGGTTATGCATTGGGATTTTGGCGTATCGACAGTCACAGGGCAACCCATATTCTCTGAGATAATCTCACGATGGCCTGCTACCATAGAGCTTGGCTTGATTGCAATGCTCATTTCCATTGTCATTGGTATACCGCTAGGGGTGATAGCGGCTACTCATCAAAATAAACCGTTGGATCGTTTTCTGATCAGTCTTTCATTGATTGGTTATTCCATGCCAACTTTTTGGCTTGCTTTGATTTTAATTCTCTTTTTTTCTGTAGGCTTAGATTTAACCCCGGTGTCTGGTCGTTTGGATATTATGTATGACATTACCCCCGTCACTGGATTAATGTTGGTTGATACCCTCTTAAAGCCTGTTATCCAACAGTATCATTTTAATGCGTTTTATAGTGCGGTATCTCATCTTATTCTTCCTGCAATTGTCCTCGCCAGTGTGCCAACGGCAGTTTTTGCAAGAATGACGCGCGGCAGTTTATTAGAGATTTTATCGCAAGATTTCATTTTAAGTGCTCGTGCAAGGGGCTTGAGTGAATATAGGGTCCTATTGATCCATGGGTTGAGAAATGCGTTGACCCCTATCCTTTCTGTTGGCGGTCTTCATTTCATCACGACGGTGATTACAGGTTCCATCGTGGCAGAACTTATATTTGGATGGCCAGGCATTGGTAGCTATATTATTCAGAGTGTTTATGCTCGGGATTACGGTGTTGTTCAAGTTTTTTTGTTAAGCATGGGCCTTATGGTTTTGCTCATGAATACATTGATTGACGTCATCATCTTTCTAATCAGTCCGAGGACATTAATCAGATGAAACCAGAGGCCTCTAAAATCATGTCAATCTTATCTATAGGCTGCACAAAGCACACGCCGTATCCAATGAATTTAATTTCATTATTAGCCATTTCTTTTATCTTACTCATGGTAATTTTAGCATATTGTTTACCTTGTATTTTAGCCCTTGATCCCAATAGCACAAGTGAACATTTATTATATCCCCCTGGTGTCATGTTCTCCGATGGTAAACACTATTTTTTAGGAACGGATGATCTAGGCCGTGATGTGTTATCAAGACTTGTTTTTGGTGCCAGAAATACCTTAAGCATAGGTTTTTTTGTGGTGATATTATCGCTGGTAGTAGGGTCAATGTTGGGGTTTTTAGCGAGTGTTTATGGTGGTTTTTTGCATTTTTCTATAGGGTATTTTAATGACCTAATGATGTCATTTCCGAGTATTTTATTAACCATCTTATTGCTTGCCCTACTGGGGCCTGGAATCATCACCACCGTGATTGCGGTGACGATTGTAGCCATTCCTGGATTTATTCGAGTAACGAGTACAGTGGCCACGGAAGAAATGAAAAAAGATTATATTACGGCGGCCCATTCATTTGGGCTATCCCGGTTTAAGATACTAAGCTCAGAGCTCTTTCCTAATTGTATAGCGGCTATTATGGTACAAGCTACATTTGCCTTCAGCGATGCCATATTAACGGTTTCTCTTTTGGGATTTCTTCGTTTAGGGGTTAGCCCACCGATGGCTGAATGGGGTTCTATGTTGGCAGATGCTTATCAATTGATGGAGTCCTCCCCTTATCTTGTAATTTTTCCTGGTCTTTGTATATTTTTTACGGTGTTGGCTGCTAATTTATTGGGTGATCAATTGCTCGATCAAAGGGGGCGATGATGACGTTTGGAGGCAATAGCGCATGATTCTTTGCATGGAAAATTTAAGCATCAGCTTCTATAAGAATAATGGCTATACACCCGTTGTTCGTCATTTAAACATGGAAATTTTCGCTGGAGAAATGTTGGGTGTTGTTGGGGAGTCTGGTTCTGGTAAAAGTCTAACCAATCTTGCACTCATGGGACTTTTACCCCACTCAGCAAGCATGGATGCTTCCAAATTAGAATTTAAAAATCGGAACTTATTATCGTTTACTCATAAAGACTGGCAGTCATTTAGAGGCAATGAGATAACCATGATTTTCCAAAATGCTAAGCGTGCAATGAATCCCGCTATGAAAATTAAACATCAGCTCACTGAATGCATTAAAAAAAACAAGCCAGGTCTCAGTCGAGACAATAGACAATCTATTGCAAACCAGTTGCTTGAACAGGTTGGTTTATGTGCGACCAAGATCAATTTAGAAGGTTACCCGCATGAACTTTCAGGCGGAACTGCACAACGCTTTATGATTGCGATGGCATTGGCATCAAACCCCTCATTATTGATAGCAGATGAGATAACGGCAGGCTTGGACAATCTTCATAAAAAACAAATTCTCGAGCTCTTAGATGAGATAAGACGTGAGAAGAACATGGCGGTTCTTATCGTGTCACATGATATTCATTTGATTCAAGCGTACACACAACGAATGCATGTGATGTACTCGGGTGAACTCATGGAGTCGGGCTTAACGCAGGACATGATGAAAACGCCGAAGCATCCTTATACCAAAGGCTTGATTGATTGCATGCCAAAAGTCCTGCCGCTATCGCGTGTTCCAGCCGTGCAACCGGCCAGCTTTTTGGGCCAAAAAACCACTAAACAACATCTGAATACCATTGAGGGATTGATGTTGCCTATTACTGAAAAAACGCAAGGATGTCGATTTTATAATCGTTGTCCTACAGCATTTTCTAGCTGTTTGGCTAAACCTGTGATGAAAAAACGGCGCTCTCTCAACGATAGATTCGTGAATTGCCATCTTTGGGATCAATCATGAGATCTGATGATATTATATTAGATATAAAGGACCTATCTAAAACCTACTCAAGAAACGTTTCTCTATTTAAGAAACAAAAAGTGAATGCGCTTCATCATGTTTCATTGTCGATTAAACGAGGCTTAACATTCGCTTTGGTGGGCGAGTCCGGCAGTGGTAAAAGCACCTTGGCTCGATTAATCATGAAGCTTGAGCCCCAGACCCGTGGCAGCATTTTAATTGACTGTCAATCAATTAAAAAAGACATTCGCCATATTGGGTCAAAAGAGTATTATGGCAGGGTGCAAATGATATTTCAGGATCCTTACGCCTCTCTTAATCCTTGTAAAAAAATATGGCAAATTATTTCCGCGCCTCTTCTGGGAAACAATGCGTATAAAAAAGCTGAATTGTATTCAATTGCTGAGAAGTATTGTCAGTGGGTCGGACTTGGTCGTGATTATTTAGAGGCCTATCCAAGGGCACTCAGTGGTGGACAGCGTCAGCGAGTGGGGATAGCGCGGGCATTGGTTTTGAAACCAGATTTGCTCATTTTAGATGAGGCCTTGTCTGCATTGGATCTATCGATTCAGGCACAGATTATCAATCTCTTGATTGATTTGCAGACTCGCCTGGGATTAACTTATTTGTTCATATCACATGATATGAACATGGTTGAATATTTCGCTGATCACGTGGCTGTGATGCAAACAGGGGAGATTGTAGAATGTGCGGATGTGTTAAATATTTTTAGTCGTCCTGCTCATCAATATACCTGTCAATTGGTGGCTAAACAGTTTTGTTTCTAAGAGTTATATTTGATCCAGCCCCAAAGTAGAGCGATGATCGGCCAGATTGGCTTTTTCATGCCTGCTAGCAGCGAACATATTATACCTCTGAATATTTCCTGTTACGATCGTTCCTGCTTCCTCTTTCATTTTATCATGGTCTCTGGGAAGGTGGGTAGGCATTGGGGTTGTCGTGTGAAATACCTTAGAAAAATATAGCGTACTAATCCAACAAACTTGCGTCCAAATGAGGCGGGGGGGTGTTTTCTGAGAGGGGGCATAGCGAGGATTTACCTTCTCAAAACAGTCGATATTTGATGTGTCTACCATGTTGATATTCAGGTTTTCAAGCCATGTCAAGTCATTGATATTTCCTATAACACTGACTAGTTTTCCTTCTCTTGCGAAACGTTGCAAACATGAGAAATGCGCTTTTGATTGTTCAGATGCTTGATCTAAGTAATTAACGCCAGTCAATGCGCACGGGGTACTCCCTGGAAGCGCTTGTACTTCATAATACGCTTCTGCTAACGCTTCTAAATGCGTTGTATAATAGGCCTTCATCTCATCGGAAATAGATTGATCCTCATTTAGTCTGGTTTGGATATGCTCTTTACACGTTTCTTTTTCTAAAGAATGGTTAACTCCTCGCGTGGGATGTAATTCCCTCAGCCAAGTTGGGGTTCGTGATAATTGAAGGAAGTCTTTTTGATCGTAAGAAAGGCGCAAAAGCAAAATGAGGTAGTCGTTGTACCTTTTAACGAGTGGGTTCAGATCACATGATACGATTCCTTGTACAAAGTTTCTGTTTTCTCTGTTCCCCTGTTCACTTAAAAAAGGCAAAAAACCCATTGATCGCTCAGTGCCTGTAGAGACAATGATTCCAGGACGATCCATTTTCAAGTGCGTCTGAATAGATTCAGGTGTTCCTTCGTTGGGGCGTCTGTAATCTAGCTTGCGATTTTCTTCACGGACAGGAACCCATCTTTGCAGGTGTTGTAAAAGCATACTTTCCAAATTGGGTAATGCAGCACTTGGATGTATATTTTCTGTCGATGAGCAAGGCGGTATTATGGGAACTACCAATGGTTTTATTCGGAAGCTAATCTGTTGGTTCTTAAGACCCAGAATGGTTTTATTATCAGATAATTCAAAATTATTTAATACACCAAATACGGATCGAAAAAAACCAGGCCATGCATATTGTTTAAAATAACTTAAACCACGAAGGTCACCCAATGTCATTTTTTTAGGATCTATACTTGCCAGGCTTTTTGAATGAGGCCATGACCATAATAAAAAGAGAGCGGTGGCCACACGAAAAATAAATCGTTTATATATCGGTAGATTATGATAATTGTCCAACAATTTTTCTATTTTTATAACCGTTATTGGATCGGTAATGATGTCTTTTTTCAATCAGTCGTCTCACATTATTTACGAACTGTTTGATTATATCACAGATGTTGATCGAATAACAAATGTACGCAAACACAGCAACGCCCACTAAGCCCGCGATCTCGACAGCAAGGCTTGAATTTTTTTGGGCATTGCTGAGTGTATACTGCGCGCGCAGTATACATAGGGGGCTGTTGACAATTGCTCTACAACGCCTACGTCACAGGGCTTGTTTGTGCGTCATCCATGAGATCTATGGATACCCTGGACAAGCCGCGGTACGTAGGCACTTTATTGGGTTTGCAAGTAATTGTCAGCATGCATTAGCAGTACAATTATTTTTCTACGAAATTAAGCAATTGCACCAATCACTTTCTCAATTTCATTTTTTGCAATGGAGATGCTATTTTCTTGTGTGCATTGTTCTACAGCTGAATAGGCAAGCATCGCACGGGCTTCTTTTAAATGGTAGCTGGGGAAGAACATGTCGTCTTTGTCAGCTTTAATTAGCCATTCTGCAGCGGACTCCAGAGAATAAGCACCGCTAGAAATTTTATTTTTACAAAAAACCACTTTCTCAATTTTTGATAATTTTTCAAGCTCGACTTTAGCCATTTTTTGCAATTCCGTCATTGCGAGTGAAACGAAGCAACCCAGGCGTTCAAAGTGAGTAACTATAAGACATGAAATCGCTCTCTTCGAACCTCTGGGTTGCTTCGTTTCACTCGCAATGACGGCTAAAATAGTTTAAGGCAGCGCCATTAGGCCAAGGAGCTGCCTACGTTTTACGAATTTTAATGTGACAGCCCTGGTTGATATTCTATTCTCTTGTTTGGATCAATCCTCGTGGTTTATACTGTTAAGCCATTATTAATGTCATCAATGTTGTGAAAATACCGCGTTTTTAATATGCGATGCGGATAATTTTTGGTGAGTGACAAACGTTGCTTATTTGTCATCAAATTTCAATCGTAGGGGTGGTTATGAAAAAAGTTTTGATTTATACAACAGCAACTTGTCCTTATTGCGTCAATGCAAAACAACTTTTGAAAGCAAAAGGCCTGGTTTATACAGAAATTCGTGTTGATTTAGATGAGGCAGCACGTGAGAAAATGATGGCGTCTTCTGGACGGCGAACGGTCCCGCAAATTTTTATTGATGATCAGCATATTGGTGGTTATGATGATTTATATGCTTATTTTAAAACAGCAATTGACTAGTGCCTCGTCAACATTGAATCTTCGGGTTGGCGCTTAGATTGCGTTCAGATTTAAAGATGCATGCAAGCTAGGATGCCAACCCGAAGATTCAATGTTGATGAGGCACTAGGATCGGGCCAGGAATAAGGTCCTATTTTTGCTGTTTGATTGGCTGGAATCATTAGCACAATCACTTGTAAAACCACCGATTTTCAGACTCATGCTGGCTTGAATGTGGATAGCGCAGTCGTTCCATCTTGTTTTGTTTCTTCTGACGTATCTGGCCCAGAAAAAAGAGAGTGCTGTACATGAGGCGATTGTTTATCAACCTTGGCTTCACCAAATAAATTAAGGGCGATGGCTGCGGGTAATAGTTTGGGTGGTAGGGTTTTTTGGAGGTGTTCAAGGGTTATCCATTCCTTTATGGGGCTATCAGGTCTCCCGATTATGCCACGTCTGTGTTTTCCTTGTATAAAAAAATCTTGAACACAGTGAATAATATGTTCATATTGATCAGGAGATTGGGCTATCTCTGCAAACTGATGCAAAATGTCATGAAACTCATGTCTAAAATTAACATAATGGATAAAGCTCTTTGATAAGTGTTGTGATAATTCAGTCATGTTTTGACATGGATTAAAGCGCCAACGCCAAGTGATCCCATTATTTTTTTCATCGTAGTGCGGGGGTGAAATAACCTGAACGTTTAGCAGCGCCCCTTCAAGCTCATCCCCCAAAAGGGTATCTTCAATGAATATGGATTTAAAATTTTCACTCGGATCTTCATAGCCCGTTATCGTGATGTGTAATTCTAGAGTGTTTTGTTTAAGGTTGTTATCTAGGGTAACCAGTAATAATAACTTTTTGAAAAACAAACCCTCGTTACTGATGGTTGGCATATAGGTTAGTTGGATCGATGATTCATTTTCAGAAATACCAATTAACTTTGTTTGTTCTGTAACAGTGAAAGATGTTAGCTGTGTTTCTCGAAATAAATGCTTAATGGTTGTTTTCCGACTCTGAATGGGGAATTCATCGATAAATTCCTGAAGATTTTTAGACAACGGTTGACTTGGGTTGAGCTGGAAATCTTGATGTCTTAACAGGAGTTGATTCATATAATTTTTTTTATTTCTGCTGTCATAAAAGGTAATATCGGCATCATCTTGTATTATTTCATGCAAGTGGGTTGATACTTTATCTATGGTTGTCGTATCAAAAAGCCATGTCCATTCTAATAAATCTTTTTTAGCATGGTATTGGGCTGGTCGGGTGGTCTTTATGCCTAGAAAATAACTTTCTATGGTTGTAAGTTTAGCAATAAGATCCATGCGCGAGCCCTGATTGTGTCCAAAAAATTGAGCGTTAAATGTGATGGCTTGCGATGTTAGATTAAAATTAAGATAAAATTTAGCACTGTGGTTTCTTAGGGGGAGGTTGTAGTCAAGGTGGAGCGTTGGATAGTCGATGGTGATGTTGATTAAGCTCATCATCGTCATGCTCTCAGAACTATTTTTATAAGGCGCTCTGGTTAAGGCATGATGAATGAGCTGTAATAAATCCGGCAATTGTTCAGGCTTAATTTGAGTTGCTTTTCCCAGTAAGGTCGTTGAAATGATAGTATTTTGATGCATTAATGAAAACAAATCTTCCAATGTGATGGATTTCGCTCGCTCAATAAAATTTCGTCGAAAGTTTTGATAAGACACATCTGCTGTCATGGATGCAATGGTGACTTGACCTGAGGGAAGCAGTTGATTGGGTTCTTGGCGCATTTTTAGTGCTACAAAACGTTGACTAATCGCTTGTATCATCTCGCTCGGTTGATTCAGTTCAGATTGGGGCAATTTATTTACCCAATGATTCATCAACCTCAAATAAGGCTTTAATAGACTATAAAATCGCGTAACCTGTAGGTCTCTTTGAGGACGATACTCAGGACTTCCTTTTAATGATTTTATCGTTTTATCCATCATTTCTGTTAAGTCTTGTACGACTTTAATGATGGTTTTTTGAGTTAAGGGGTGGGTCTTAGGGCTTATATCTAAGGTGATCAGATGGTTGATGTCTTTTATGTAGTCTAGATATAATCGGTCGAAATTTTTCGGATTTCCCCATTCGTTAAGGCACTTTTCCCATTGATTGATTTGATTGCGAATCGCGCTCAGGTTAAGTGGGTGTAATTCTTGAATCAGTTGAGCGCATTCAGTCCCCATGCTCCTGATGGACTTTCTGGGGTCAAAATAGGTATTCAACCAGTCGGCGGTTATGCCATTTGCTTGCAAGAAGTATAGTAAGGTTGAGAGGGCCTGATAGTGAGATTCTTTTTTGCATGCGGTGAGCACATAGGTAATCCACGCAGCTTTTAGCGTCTCATTGACAATTAATTTTCTAAGTTGAAAAAAGGAGATGAAATATAACTGTTGGTCTGCAGTTAATGTATTAAATCCTTCAACTTTGCTTGCGATTGTTCGGGATGCTTTGATTTCAAGGAGTTGATGAATGGAGCTTGTTTGTAAGGCTTTATTGAATGGGGCGGTGATGAGTAGCTCCAATCGTGCAACGTCATCGAGCCATTCTTGTTGTCCAATGGATGGATTGCCCATCGCCTTCTCAATTTCAGCTGCATCAATGATGGCATATTGGAATAGTTTTTTATAAAGTAATTGGATGTCGGCAGCATCTTTTGAATGCTTTGCCAATTGATACAGTTTGCTCATTATTTTTTTTAAATAAGTTGGATTTTTTGTCACTCTCAGTGCTTCAAAGGTCTCATCTAGGGAAATGGAATCAACCTTCAGCGTGCCAAGTTGGTCAAATAAGTGCTGCATCAGCTGATTGAAAGCAGGTTCGCTGATGCATTGATCGGCTGAATTGGCTTTTTCAATGAGTTCACCGAGGGATTGGGACATTGCCGCTGACATAGGCTTTAGGGGAATCGGATGATAAAACAGGGGTAGCAACGATTCATCAATAGAAAGTGAAGATTGAAACAAACCCTCTTCAATAATCCCTAAAGCATAGAGTTCATCCACGGCTTTTGCATGATTTTTAATCGATTTTGTCCAATCAACAAGCCATTTTCGTTGCGGATCAATGATTAAAACAGGATGCTGTTGTTGCAGCCTACCCTCGATGTCCTTTGAAAGGATCGGCGATACCAGCAATACCGGCAGGCCCATGGTGTTAAATTGTGCGGCTTCATGAGACGTTTGAGGCGCTTTTTCTGTGATCAGCACCGCTTTGAATCGATTGTCTTGATGATGAAGGTAGGTCTCTAGGGCATCGGCAATGTTACTGATGATTAAGAGTTCCTCAGGGCTTGTAATTATTTTTGCAGAATTTCCAGCGGGTGTGACAACCTGGGCTTTTAAAACTTCACCTTGTTTTTTGACAAAGAGAACTTGTTGGGGTGCTATTGATGAGGGAGGGGTGAGACTTGCTGAGCGGGGCGGAATAGGACGCGCTTGGACTAAAGATAATCGATGGGATAGGGGCTCATAAACAAATTCTACATCCATTGGCATCTGATAATCTGCTTGAATACATCGCCCAATGTGGGCTATTTCGGCCGCAATGGATCGATCAACAGATAAGCTTTCAGCGATTATAGACGGATTGTCTTTATAAATTAATCCCGATTCAGCAGGAACCAATCGTTGTTTTTTGTCATTTATTTCGGTATGAACCACCCCTTCTCGTGATACAAATAGGGTATCAAAAGGGCCCTTGCTGTTTACAATGTATTCACCATGCCCTGGTGCCAGTTGAATTTGAATCCCTCCAGGACTGGTATACATCACACCAGAAATGACAGGATCTTTGAGATCATCCGCCATGCTACCAATCATTTCTTGAATTAAAACAGGCATGAATGCATCTTCTAAAATATTTTGTTGGCCTGATAAACGTTGTAATAAGGATTTTTCACTAAAGTAGGAGGCAACGACGCTACCAATCGCCTTTGACAGCGACAAGCTATCTAGTCGCACAGAAGGCTCACTTGTATTACCCCCAGGATTGGCAATGTCAGCCGCATCTTCTTTCCCACTACTTCTCACCATCAGCAGTGAATCAGCAGGCAATGAAGCTAAAAAATCATCTAAGGGCCCCATTTGATAGGGGGTTTTTATGAAAGTTGCTTGAATGAGTTGACGAAGTTCTTTTAATTGAAGGCCTGCATCAGGGGTTAGATGCTTGGATTCAGTCCCTTGGGCTATTTTAAATGCCGCCCATTGCTCTTTCCAAGAGGGGGCGTTTTTCGTTAAATGTGCTTGAATGGTCGCGTGTTCTAATGGGTAAAATTTAGGCACGATAACCGTGAAATTTTTTAATCTTGGGTTTTCTCTATGAACTATCGGCAGCAGCATCACTAAATTAGCTGCTTTATTTCCGATGGTTAAGGCACATGCATTCATTTCATGGGGTTGTTGCATAGCGATACCTAATTAAATTAGGGGAGTTAATAATAACATATGCTATATTTTTGTCAATAGTGATATTTTTTGGCCCACACTTTGATGTGGTCGGCGTGATGATTTTGTCCTAAAGGTTGCTAAGATTGGTTTTCTTGGAATAAGATGAAGATTAACAAGGAGGTTAAGCATGGGATATATTGATCGTTTGACCTATAGTTTAAAGTTTTTAAAAATTTGCTTTCAGTTTTTCAATAAAAACAGAGGGTTAATGATACTTCCGCTCATGAGTTTAGTCACACTGGCCTTTATTTTGATGGCTACCTATGAGGGCGCGTCTCCATTGATAGTATCCGGTGGGGTCGCCAGGTTCGTCGCGGCCCATCAGCATGGCATTGCGTTTCTCATTGCATCGCTATTGGGACTTTATTTTATATTGAGTTATCTTTATCTTTTTTTTAATGCTGCATTGGTGTTTTGTGTGATGTACCGCATGAAAGGCAGGCCTTGTTCTGTTAGCCGGGGGTTAATTCTGGCCTTAAAAAAATCGGGTCATTTATTTTTATGGACACTTATCAGCTCCACTGTGTTGCTATTAATCAATCGATTGGAGCAAATGAATGATAAAATAGCCCATTTTTTATCACTCATTTTTGGTTTTTCATGGTCAATGAGTGCCTCATTTGTTTTACCCATCATGATCTCTGAAAATATAGGCCCCATCAGTGCATTTAAAGAGGCGATTCGCCTCATCGGACAAGGATGGAGAAAATTACTTTCAGTTAACTTTATTTTTTTTCTTATTCTGGTGGGAATACTTGGGGTTGGAAAGTTAATCGCCCTATTTTATCCCCAATTTTTTGCGACCCTCCCAATCCTACCCATCCTGATAGGTCTTTTCTTAATCAATTTTATTATCATTCAAACCATCCACATTATTTATAGTTGCGGGTTATACCTTGATATTAAAGGCGAGGAAATACAGGGGATTAGTCAGAGCCTCATTCATACCTTGGTCAGCAGGCCGCATTAAATAGTTTTTTCAATTGTGTTAACATTCAAGCGGCTCAAATTGTTAATCAGAGGCTATTATTACCAAGGGTGCTTCAAATGTTAGTCACTGTTCTTGCGGAAAAAAATTACACGGCTCTTCGGCAGCAAATCAAGGATTTAATTCAAATAACAGATGCAATTGAGCTACGCCTCGATTATTTAGAGGATTTGGATATTGCTGAAATTCAGCAATTAAAACATGATTTTTCTATCCCGATGATTTTCACCTTGCGAAAAAAATCGCAAGGCGGTTTGTTTTATCAAACTGAAGATCAGCGACTTAAGATTCTCGAAAAATTAGCGGCCTTAGCCCCTGAGTTTATTGACTTAGAGTTTGATGTACCCATTGAATTTGCTATGATGTTAAAGCAACAGCACCCGATGATCCAACTCATACGTTCATATCATGATTTTGAAAAAACACCGGATAATTTAACAGAAATCCTTGATCAATTACGCCATGATGTCTTTTCAATTTATAAAATAGTTACCTTTGCCCAGTCTACTTGTGATTGTCTAAACGTTCTGTTTTTTGTTAATCAGGCCGCGCCAGATATTAGATTGGCGGGTTTTTGTATGGGTGAACTCGGTGTTGCTAGCCGTGTTTTGGGACCTGTGGTGGGCGGTGCTTTGCAATATGCTTGTGTGGATGATGCGGGACAGGTGGCGCCAGGTCAGCTTAGTCTATCGACCCTATTGGAATTTTATCGTATACGTTCAATGAATTCTAAAACCAATATTTATGCTTTAATCGGCAGTCCTGCGGCTGTAGATAAAAGTGCAGGACATATTGTGCACAATCGAGCCTTTGAATTTTTGGGTCAGAATGCAGTTTATGTCAAATTAGGCTTAGAACCCACAGCACTTGAGGTATTTTTTAAACTCATTAAATTATTACCGTTTAAAGGGTTTAGCGTGACAATGCCCTTTAAGCAGGATGTTATGCCTTATCTTGACCAAATTGATCCCATGGCCAATGCCATCCATAGTGTCAATACCGTTGTCATTGATAAGGGTAAGTTAATGGGCTACAACACGGATGCCAAAGGTGCTCTGGATGCGATTGAAAATAAATTATTGGTGGCTCATAAAACGGTTGTTATTATTGGGGCAGGCGGTGCTGCACGCGCTATTGGGCATGAGGCCATTAAAAGACAGGCTAAAGTTGTATTTATAAACCGTACTGCAAAAAAAGCGCATGAGCTTGCAGAAGAAATGAATTGTGAGGGTTATGGATTTGATGAAATAAAACAGCAGCAGTCTGGTTACGATGTGCTCGTTAACACCACGCCACTGGGCATGTCCGGACAACCCAATGCGCTACCTATACCAGAGGAATTTATCATTCCACATCGGGTCGTGATGGATACGGTTTATAATCCCATCGAGACTTTATTGCTTCAAAAAGCACAATCACTTGATTGTACACTTGTTTATGGTTACGAAATGTTTATTAATCAAGCAGTTCAACAATTGCAATTATGGTTTGGTGTAACGAATAATCTAAAGCCGCTTCAGCAGATTTGTAGTGAGGCATTTGAAAAGTCCTTTACTCAATTTAAGTTTTAGGCGGATTTTTTTTAAGACCCTGTTCGTCCGCTTCTTTAAACAGTTTTCTGAGATTAGGTGGAGGAAAGAGGCCTTGTGTTTGTGCATAGTCGCGTGCGGTATGATATTCAGTAATGAGTTGTACTGCCGTATCTTTCGAAAGATTAAATTTTTCTTCTAGAATTTTTTCCAATTCTTTGGGTTCGTACTGTTTTAAGGTTAAGCTAATGAGCCGATTAGCAAATGCTTTGGAGAGGGTTTCACGGCCTTTAAATGTAATGGGGTTTTGTGTTCCGAGCAGACAAAATCCAGGTGTATCCGCTTTTTTTCCATTTAAATCGGTGCCTGAGAGCAATGCATTGAGTAATTGTTCGTCGGGAAAACTATTGAGCTCATCAATGATAGCAACCTCACCTCGGTGAAAGGCGTTAAGGAGTTCTGTACGCATTGTTTCTGGGTTGCTGGTTGTTACCACGGTGAAAGGGATATTATTCGCTTGAAGTATCGTGAATAATAGACGACTTTTGCCAAGACCTGGTTCCCCTTCGAGAACTATCCCGTTGATGCCCACACTGGGGTCAATTTCTTTATTCATTCTTTTTTCGCGGATCATGAACAACATTTGTAAGGTTATTGCGATTCTTTTGCGTGATTCAGTCATAATAAAATCTGTGGTTTTAGGTGAGGCGATTTGTGATTCTAGGGCCTTATCAATGGATTTCAGCTCTTTTTCATTTTGGCCTAATGCTTGCATGAGTGGCCGATCTGGGGATAAGCTTTCAATTTCATTTAGTACTGCAAAATGGAATAAAAATAGCTCTGGCATGTGTTGGGTGAGCGGTAATTGTTTGAGGATAAAAGCAGTTAAGCACATGGCTTGGGCATTGCGTGGGGTGATATTTAAGCCGGCATCAAGGGCTTTTTGGTAGTAGGTTTCAATGAGTGCTAATATTTCTTTTTTATTTTCAAAAAATTTAAGCAATGGGTTGATGATTTTATCAAGAGGTTGACCTTTAAATTCAAAATAGTATGGAAAACGTCTGAGTAAATCTGCTTCAAATCGTCCCTCGTATTGCTTAGGATTCCCTGCAAAAATGACTTTATGCTGAGCTGATAGCGGGTAGGATTGTCCATCTATCCAAATGATGCGTTCTTTACGAGCTAGGTTATCAAATAGGTAGAAATGTTCAGCAGAAAGATTGGCTTCGTCAAGAAACAGATAGGCATCCCCCCCATGAAGCGCCCATTGTTTGACCTGTTCTAAACCATGGTGAATGCTGATATCACGGCCATGCATGGCACCATAATTTTGTAAAACACGTTCAACGAAATAACTCTTTCCGGCCCCTGTTTCACTAACAAGAAATACAAAAGGGTGGGTTTCGAGGTAAGTTAACACTGCTTCCGGCTCGGTTGCCTGCTTAGGATTCCCTGATCGTCCTGCAGATAATTGCAATTGAAGGCTTAAGCTTTGCACCCATTTTTCCTGCTCAACTTTATTCTTAGGTAAATTCATAAAATGGCTGTGGCAAGGTGTGATGGATAGTGATTCATACACCATTTTTAATGTTTTTTGCAGGGGTGGGGCAAGCTTGTTAATATCATTTTCTGGATCATAATGCATGCTTTCGTGCACAATGCCTTCAAAAAGCGTTTCATCATCAGTGAGTATGATAATAGGGCTTTTAATGAGAATTCTTTCTCCATTGATGTATAGTGATGGCGGGTTGGCGAACAGTGTTTCCATTTTTTGGACCAATTCTTTGGCAAATTTTCCTTTTAAGATAATGGGTTCTTTGCCTTCATGGATAGCTTTTAAAAGCGCTGTTTCTTCAAATATAAAGGCATCATTGTGTCGATGGATAGGGCAGAATAAGTTTTCAAAAGAGGTTTCAGGGCTTATTGGAATATGTAAGGCGTTGGCGGGATAGTGTTCCTCTGCATCATCTAGGTCGTTTGCTACTATCAGTTCGACTGGGCGTTGTGGTTGACATTTTTCAGATGTTTTAATCCAGTGTTGTAATCCCTTGGGCACAGTGACCTGTGGGAGGCATTGTAATTCAATGTTGCAGTGCATTTTTTCGGCACTTTCCCATAATTTATACCACTGTGCATCAGATAAATTCTCAGTAACGAGGATGTTGATAGAGGTATCTGGTTGTAAAAAACCGGGACTTAATTCAATGGTTCCTGTTGAACTGACCTTGTGATGGGGGAAACAATAAACATAGGTCAGCGCATTTAAGACAAACAGTTGGGGTTTATCTAGCGCTACAGATTTTTCAGAAATACTCATCGCTTGAGGATTTAAATCAGTCACTGCCTGCTTTGAATGGTCTGGATAATGATACAGGGGTTTAAAAGACTCGATGTGGAGGTCATCTGGCAAGGTATATTCACAGCCATTGATAACCCAGCGCTTGGTTTTCAATAGTTCGCTCATAAACCAACGAAATTCAGGGTTTTCCCATGGCGCATTCTGAATACATAAGTGTGTGGCGTGCCTATCAATTGCTTTGAACAGAGCGCCCGGAATAAATTCAATATGTTTGCCATTGATATGGTAGGAGCCCAGCAGTAGATTTTGCCAATCATCTGCTGTTAGCAATAAAATATCTTCTGGTTCAATGGCTTTGGTCGTTTCTATTTGTGGCACAATGGTTGATTGGGCATTGAGCTGACGTGCTTGGCTTATTCCATCAAAACGGGAATAAAAATCTTCACCCATGGAGGCCGCGGACATGGCGTCAATAACGACCACAATATGGAGATTGGCTGGAAGTGTGATATGGGCTAATCGCCTATCTTTATCATCAATAATGCTATTGAGCCCCACTTGTTCGGCTTTTGGATTGGACCAATTGATAAACCAGACAAAGTGCTCCTCTGGGTGTTGTTGTGCATTTTTTAAGAAAGCAGCAAGGGGACTATCGATGATTTCGTAAGGGCCATCGCTGGCTTTTAATGTTCTGAGCGACATGGCATCTAGGTTTTGTGAAAAAAAAGATGGCGCTTGTCTATCCAGAAGTGCTTCATGTAAGGCTTCTATTGCTAGGGGATCATCCATGATGACTAATCGTCTGGAAGTTAATGTTGTTTGAACTTGGATCGCTTGAGCCAAGGTGCTCATATCACGTGCTTCGAGAGGGAGGTTATCCCATGTTTTAAATCGGTTGGTGCCGCTGGGTTCGGCCGCTTGCGTTGGCTCATCGCTGAAGGCGATTTCTTCTATTTGATCTTCTGGTCTAAAGGGTTCCTCTTCAACAGGAAGATCTGCTTCAATGGGTGGTATGTCCTCTTTTACAGGCTCCATGGGGATTTCTTTTAGGTTGGCAGGGGCTCCGCCTAACTGGATAACGCGAGGTTCTTTTAATCGGTCTATTATACTGACAAAAGCATGACTATCATTGCCAATATAAGATGCCTTCAGGCCAAGCTCTTCGGCTAAGGCAACAAAGAGTTGGGCTCGGTGGCGGCACGCGCCGGCTCTTATTTTTAGCAAATGATTGAGGGTTTCAATGGGGGTCCCAGCGTAGTCTGGGGCTGATTCATTGGGAAATTTGCAATATTGTGTCAATCCCTCAATGAGCTCATTGATTGGCAATGCTTTAAGCCGATGAAAGGCTTCATTGGGGGCTAATGATCCATCCGTGTTGAATTGAAGCTGTTGTATCCACTCAATGATAGACGGGTTGAAAGCTTCCCCGCGATGAGGTTTATCAGGTTTTGATTCAATGATAAAATTGACAATACCAGGCGAAATATCGCGTGGAACCGTTAGAAAATAATAGCCAGAGATTTTATCCTGAAATACCCTATAGTCACTCATATTTGACGCGATGTGCAGCAATTTGTCTCGTGTGCTTAAAGCAGGTAATTGATAGAATACGCCCCGTTTAAGTGGACCAAAATTCTGTTGTCCATAAAAATGACTAGCCGTCTTGTCTTTCTTAAATGCTGTTTGTACCTTGTCTAAGGTTGAATAAATAGAGGCTATCGGTTTCAAATGGGATGCTTCTGGAATATATCGTTTGAAGGAACCAGGCCTTCTCCACTTAAATGAGTTGAGGTGATAGGCCATTGTTGGAGGATGACTTAGGTGTCCTATCATCAACTGCTTATTTTGAAATTCTTTATTCGGATCATTTAATAGTTGTCCATCGATGGGCGCCTCCTCTTCTTGTGTTTTAGATGCTGTTTGAGGCGAATCCGGTGGGAACTTAGGATTAAATCCAAGGGGTGTTTTAGTTGGAGCAAAGGTTGGCACAGAGGGCTTGACATAAGGATGTTCTTTTTCATGCAGTTGAGCTAATTTCGCTTGAAATTCATCTGGATTTAAGTCGCGTAATGTTTGGATCATTGTGTAATCGAGGGATAAGTCTAAGCGCCCGTCTTTTTTTTGTGGCTCGCTTTGAAACAGAATTGATTCTAAATGAGGTGCTGCTTTAATGATTTGTCTCAGCTGTTCTACTGTCAGAGAGGAATAATTTGCTGATACATGGGTTAAATGCATCAATGAGCGGGGATTCAAATTGAGGGAAGCACTACCCAGATGATCGCAATAACCGATATTAATTTTTTCTAAATGGGGTGCCGCTTCAAGAATATTTTTAAGTTGAAGCGTTGTGATAGAAGAATAGGTTGCTGATATATTTTTTAACTGAGTTAGCGTTCTGGGTTGCAGATTCATTGGCTTTTTGCTTAGGTTGGAATTGTTTATCTCAAGTGTTTCCAAATTTGGAGCGGCTGCTAAGATGCATCCCAGTTGGGTTGATGAGAAGGCTGCGCCATTTGCCATGAACGAATGTAAGCATTTTAATGAATTTTGTTTTAGAGGAAATAAGAATAGTGGGGGTTTCATCAGCTTTTTACAATTAGAGATATTTATCGTTTCTAAATTAGGGGCTGAGGTCATGATGTTAGAGACTTGTTTTGAGGTTATTGAGGTATTTTCTGCATCGAATCTTAATAATTTATTGGGCCTGTCATTTTAAATGTGTAAGTAGCCATAATCCGGTATTATCGCGCTAGCGTTATAATGCCAAGTACTAAGGATAGTTTTATGGTTATTACAGATGAAATGTTAGACGAAATGATAGGAACAGCTAAGACCCAAGATGATGTAT
>CANJHO010000045.1 GCA_947474165.1 Legionellaceae bacterium | reverse complement strand
GAGGGCTTGAACAACAAGATCCGTGTCATCCAGCGACGTGCATATGGACTTCGTGATGAAGAATATCTGCGACTGAAAATTCTCACGTGCATGCTCCCCGCGCTCTAAAATGACCCAAAATCACCCACTCGATTCCGTGAAGAGCCAAAAACATATACTTACTATTTTTTCCGACGTGGCGTCAGCAGTTGAGCGCGCTATTCAACAATATGATTCTTGATGGCGTAGTGCGTAAGTTCGGCATTATGTTTCATATGCATTTTTTCCAGAATGCGGCTGCGGTACACGCTGACGGTCTTTACGCTGATGGCCATTTGATTGCCAATTTCCGTGAGCGATTTTCCCGACGCGATGAGGCATAAGGTTTGGTATTCGCGAATCGATAGCTTGTGGTGCGGCGCTTCCGTACCGTCATCCCCGATGGAATTGGCAAGGGCCTCGGCAACGCCGGGGGTTACATATTTGCGGCCTCGACTGACCTGATCTATAGCGATGACCAATTGAGCGGGCGCACTTTGCTTGGTTAAGTAGCCGGCCGCGCCGGCTTTGAGTGCGCGCAGAGCGTATTGGTCTTCAGGATGCATGGAAAGCATCAGCACTTTCAACTTGGGAAATTCCTTGCGTATGAGTTTCAGCGTTTCGATGCCATTGCGGTCTGGCAGAGAAATATCGAGCAGCACCACATCGCAGGGCGTTTTGCGCAGCAGTTGCAGAGCCTGCGCGCTGTTTTCGGCTTCCCCGACCAGGTCCAAGGCACTGTTTTCTCCGATAATTTGGCTCAATCCACGTCGAAGGATGGCATGGTCATCGACTATGACTACTCTAACCATAATGCTCCTGTGGTGCTTTCGAAGTTGTCCTTGGGAAGACCGTTGGTATTCAGCGGCAGGCATACAACCACGGTAGCGCCGATGCCCGGACTGCCGCTAAATTTAACGTAGCCGCCCAGATTGCGCGCGCGTTCAAGCATGCCGCGAAGTCCGAACGACTTCTCCTTCAATAGATCGGTTTGCGTAAATCCACGGCCATTGTCAGTCACGGAAAGCGTGCATGCCGTTTCGTTGATGTCCAGACGTCCATCGACACGTGTGGCGCCCGCATGCTTGGATATGTTGGTGAGTATCTCCCGAAACACACTGAACAGCGCCGTGGCGAGATCGGGATTGAGCGCGATATCGTCGTGGTCGCAGCGAACGACGCAGGGAATTTTCAAGCGTTTGGTGAATTCCGCGGCTTCCCATTCGATGGCTGCGAGCAGGCCCAGATCCAGCAACGGCGGACGCAGATTGCCCGCAATGCGGGCCGTGATTTCCATGGTGCGATCGGTCAGGAATTCCAGTGAATGGAGCTTCGTCCAGACTTCGGGATTGGCGCCGCCAATATGATTGATGAGCCACAGCAGATCGATCTTGATGGCGGTCAAATTGCCGCCGATATCGTCATGCACCTCTCGCGCAATACTGGTGCGCTCGGCTTCTTTAGCTTTTTGCAGATGCGAGGACAAGGCGGAGAGTTGTCTCTGCGAACGCAGCAGGTCAAGCTCGGCGTGCTTGCGTCGTGAAATATCCTGAACGATGCCATCCCACTGGATTACGCCGTTCCCGACGTGGTGGGGGTTCAGGCGTATCAGTACCCACGTGACGGGGGCGCCGGGTTCGCAGTCCAGGCACCCTTCCCAATTAAAAGAGCGCAGCGATTGTGAGGCAGCCGAGATCCGGCTACGCAAACCGGATTCAGTCTGATCGGCAAGCTTGTCAAAAAAACGCGCACTGTCCTGCAAAAACGCTTGCGGCGACGCATCGAGAAGACGCTTGCTGCCGTCACTGACATACGAGAACTTCAATGCGCCGGATGGATCGGACGACAGTTGAAAAACCATACCGGGAATGTTCGATGCGAGGGTGCGAAACCGTATTTCGTTTTCCGCCAGGCGAGTTTGCGCAAGGCGGGCGTCGATGCGTACCTTGTAGTCGCGCAGTTCGCGGTCAATGGCGGGCGCCAGCCGCGACAGGTTACCTTTCATAAGATAGTCATTCGCGCCCGCCCGCATCGTCGCTACGGCTATAGCTTCTCCAATATCGCCGGAGATGATGAGAATCGGCAAATCGGGGGCGTGCATCTTTACGATTTCAATGGCAGCCATGCCGTTGAACTGCGGCATGTTGTAGTCTGAAATCACCATGTCCCATTGGCCCGTTGTGAGCGCATCCATCGTGCTTTTGGCCGTATCGACGCGCAAATGCGTAACGCCATATCCACCGTTTTCGATTTCCGCGAGCAATAATTCGGCATCCTCTTGCGAGTCTTCGATCAGCAAAATTCGAATCGTGCGTTTCATGAGGTATGGCGAGGGGATGCGTTCGGAATAGTCGAGGTAAGAATCGCAGGGAAAATCAGGGCCTATCGCAGACCGGCACTGTGCGCGCCTACCATAACATAAATAAAACGGATTACTTCGTTATAGCGAGTCACAACGCTCAAGTTATTGCGGGCAGTTGCCGATATTAAGCGTAAGAAGCCGTGGAGCGGCTGTCCGGGCAATGGAGGTGACCCGAAATAGCGGCGACATACGGCCGCTTTTCCACCCTGTGCCGCGTAATGCCTTGCGCTAGTATCGAAAGGTCAGAGGGGCTGCACGAGCGTCGGGTGGCATGGGCAGCAAAATTTTGGGCATCTTGTCCGGTCGGCAGTTGCCGCAGAGTTGTGTGTGCCGTCTGCCGCTGACATGTGATGGTTTGTTGCGATGGTGTGGCGACCTTTGACGGGAGATCCGGTGCAGGGATTGATGCACTTCGAAGGTGGCGTGCGTCCGGAGACGTTCTTTCCTAATAGTGATGTTTTATTTGAAAGTTGAATAAAAACAATCAATTGTGATTGTTGAGGTCGTGGCGATACGAGGTCGAATGACTTGCAGTGCGGCCATTCCCGTTCATGTTTTCTGATAGTTAGCCGATAAAACAGTAACAGACCGACAAGTGATTTCAACATGCAAAACCGCGTGCAGAACGTCTGCGGAAAATTAATTTTTAGCGCGCAGCCGCTCGCCAACTCTCTCGGAGGCCATCGCAGCCGTACGATGCACAACGCGTGCATGATATGCGCGACTTGATCCCTATGCCCGCAGCCGCCGCAATCGGCGCGCCTATGGCTTGCGGGGCGTTCTGCGATTCTCCGCGATACGGAAGTGAGCCCCTGCGCGTACTTTGTATCGATGATTGCGAGATTGACGTACTGCTTATCGTCGAGACACTCAGCGCTGGCGGATTCGAGGTCAGTTGGGAGCGAGCCTGTACGCGGGCAGACGTCATCGAGCAGCTGGCTTGCCAATCGTGGGAAGTGGTTATCGCGGACTATTCGATGCCGCAATTCGACGGCATGGAAGCACTGGCAATCGTAATGGCGCAGCGTCCTGATTTGCCGTTTATTCTGGTGTCCGGGGAGGTCGGGGAGGAAACCGCTGTGCTGGCCATGCGAGCCGGCGCGCACGATTACATGATGAAACATGACCTCGGGCGCCTGGTGCCCGCCGTGCGCCGGGAATTGGCTGATGCCGTGACGCGCCGCGCGCGCCGCATCGCGGAAACAAATTTGCGCTCCAGTGAGTCGCTGTTGAAGTCCATAGTCGATACGGCCGTGGACGGCATCATCGTCATAGATGAGGAGGGCATCATTGAATTCGTCAATGCCGCCGCCGAGAAAATTTTTGACTGGAAGGCCATGAATTTGATTGGCCGGAACATGGATTGCCTGTTAGGCCCCAATGCCGAGCGCACGATGCCGTCGTGCCTGCTGCTCGATCAGCGGATGTCCGGGAGCGGCAACATGGCTGGCACGACGGTTGAACTGAAAGCGCGGCGACGGGATGGCAGCGGGTTCCCGCTCGAGCTGACGCTCGGTGCAATGCGCGTGCATGGCGGCGTCAAATTCGCTGGAATCATGCGTGACTTGACCGAACGCCGGCGCTCGGAAGAGCGCATTCGCCAGCTAGCGCACTACGATGAATTGACCGGGTTGCCGAACCGGCAATTATTTTCGCAATTGCTCGAACAGGCATTGTCGGAATCAGGGTATGCAAGCAAGCAAGTCGCGGTGTTGTTCATCGACCTTGATCGCTTCAAGCTGATTAACGACACGCTGAGTCATGACTCGGGAGACGCATTGTTGCGCCTGGTGGCCAAGCGCGTGACAGATGTGCTGCCGCGGCGCGCGACGATTGCCCGCTTTGGCGGTGATGAGTTCGTGGTCATGATGCGCGACTGCACGATGCCCGCCGATGCGTCGCAGACCGCGCAAAGCCTGTTGACCGCGATTGCCGAGCCGATGCAACTCCTTGGAAACGATTACCACCTGACGGCCAGTATTGGCATCAGCGCGTATCCCGGTGACGGCAAGAACGCACAGACCATCCTGAAGAACGCCGACAATGCGTTGTCGCGAGCGAAGGAGCTGGGCAAGAATAACTATCAATTCTATTCCCCGCGGATGAACCAAAGTTCGTTCGAGCGCGTGGTCATGGAACGGCTATTGCGCAGAGCCCTTGAGCAGAACGAATTTGAACTCTATTACCAGCCAAAAATTGATCTCGTAACGGGGCGGGTGACCAGTATGGAGGCGCTGCTTCGCTGGATGCAGCCGGGGATGGGCATGATATCGCCCGTCAAGTTCATCCCGTTGGCGGAAGAAACGGGATTGATACTGCCTATTGGGGAATGGGCGTTGCGCACAGCCTGCGCTCAGATCAAGACCTGGGAGGGCAAGGGTGTGTCACCGCTGCGCGTGGCGGTAAATCTTTCGCCCAGACAGTTTGTGCAGGACGATTTGCATGCAACCGTGGTTCGGGCCATTACGGAGACGGGCATTGCGCCTGAACAGCTGGAACTTGAGATTACCGAAAGCCTCATGATGGGTAACCCCGATCACGCGGCCGATGTGCTGCGAAAGTTGAAGGATCTCGGCATAAAGTTTGCAATTGATGATTTCGGTACGGGCTATTCTTCGTTGAGTTACCTCAAACGATTTCCGATAGACCACGTCAAAATAGATCGTTCTTTTATCAAGGACATTCCGGGGGATGCGGATGACGTGTCGATTACCCGGGCCATCATTGCCATGGCGCACAGTCTGCGGCTCCGCGTGATAGCGGAGGGTGTTGAGACCCTGGATCAGGTTGACTTGCTGCGGCAGTACCACTGTGAAGAGGCGCAAGGGTTCTTGTTTGGCAAGCCCGTGTGCGCGGACGAGTTTGAGCGGAATTTCCTGTCCGGCGAGTCGGTATGTGGCTTCCCGCGATGAGTGCCGGCGCGATATGTCACGGCGCAGGGTCGCGCAAGCAGGGGTTTGCAGGGACTTAAGTATCCCGGAGATCGGCCGATAACTGGGATGTCGAAGCGCTGCGGCAGGCTCGCTTGTGCCCGAACAATTGATCAATTTCCCGAGACAGGTAGACCATGGAACAAGCAACCGCGATTCTGGATCATGACGCGCAGCAGGTATTGGATGGTATTTGCATACCGGCATGTCCGGCTATTCTTACCAAACTGATGCGGGAGATGCGTGACGATGAGCCGGATTTCGCCAAGATCAGTAAACTCATCAGTAGTGATGCGAGTCTCGCTGCGGCCATGTTGCAGACAGTGAATTCCCCATTCTACGGCTTGCGCGCTCAGGCGACCTCGGTACAGCAGGCGACGGCGCTTTTGGGGCTGCGCAGCGTCGCGCAACTGGTGACGGGGTTGCTGTTGCGCAGCACGTTTTCGAACGGTAACAGCGATTTGATGGATGAGTATTGGGAGTCATCGTCAGGTATCGCGAACATCAGCGCAGTGTTGGCACGACAATTCAAAGGGTTTGATCGTGACGAGGCCTATACCTTTGCACTTTTTCGGGACTGCGGCATGTTGGCGATGATGGATGGCTACAAGGATTACAAGCCGGTGTTTCCCGGCGTCGAGCCGAAGGATGGCGTCGATGTGACGACTCTCGAAAATGAACTGCACAAGATGGATCATGCACGGGTGGGCTACAACCTTGCGAAACTGTGGCTTCTGCCGGAGGGGATCTGCCAGTCGGTGCTGTGGCATCACGACTTTTCTGTCTTGAGGGCGGGGCAAGCCGGGGTGACCCTCAAGTCTGCGAAGTATATTGCCCTTGCGTTGATGGCTGAATGGATCTTCGTCAAGCACACCCTCGGCGTGGATAGCCCCGAATGGCGTAAAGGCGGTGAATTCGCACGCGAACTGCTGGGGGTTACAGACGAGGATTTGGATTCCAAGCTGGCGGAGATCGGTCAGGAGACCGGATTGTTCAGTTAGCGAAGGTTACGCTGCTGATGTAGGGGGCATTTCAAATGGACACAGCATGCGATTGAAGGAACTTCCAGCCTCCATCTTTACAAAGCGCCAAATGGCAGGCGGTGCGTTTTTCTGGGCTACCGTTCCGCTGAGACGCTCTCGGTTTGGAATCACCCATTGCTGGTCTAACAGAAGTAGGTTACCCACTTCATCGACAGTCATTTAATTCCCGGCCTATGGCGTCCGCGCTGCTTAGGTGTCGCTAAAGTCTGGCTACTGGCAGCCGTTACTTGTAGTACGAGATTGCTGACGCTGCTTTCTGCATACAGTCGCACCGAAGTGCCGCGCGATGATGCGAGCGTGTAGTGACGGATAGCGATAGCGGTGCACGGGACGGAATCTGTTATGGAGATTGTATGTGGATCATCCGATAAAAAGGTAAATCCGGAACTACTCGCACGGGACGGAATCATCCACATGGAAAAGATTGCTGCGAAGCAGCATCCGGTTTGTCATGCGCCAGCGCGGCGCACTCCGGTTCACTGTCGAATGTGGCGCGCTGTCGGATGTGCGCTGATGGCGGGAGCCTTTCCTTCATTCGCGGGCCCTATCGGTGAGCAGGTCGTGGCAGGCCAGGCAACGGTCAGCCGTTCTGGGAACGGCACGGTGATTACCCAGACTGGCGAGTGCGCGGCCATCAACTGGCAAAACTTCAACATAGGCGTCAATGAATCCGTACGTTTCGCGCAGCCGTCGGCCGCCAGCGTCACATTGAATCGGGTGTTGGGCCAAAATCCCACGGAGATTCTGGGGACGCTCTCCACGAATGGTCAGGTATTCCTGTTGAATCCCAACGGTGTGTTGTTCGGGCGGGGCGCGCAGGTCAGTGTGGGCGGGCTGGTTGCGTCCATGCTCGGTCTGAGCGACGGCGATTTCATGGCCGGACGCTACCGCCTTGTCAAAGAAGGCACGGCAGGCGAAGTGCGCAACGCGGGAGAGATCAGTGCCAACGGCGGCTATGTCGCCTTGATCGGTCCCGCAGGTGAGGAACGACGGCGTCATCGCCAGTGCTCACGGTAGCGTGGCGCTCGGCGCGGGCGATCAGGTCACGGTCAATCTCAATGGCAACAAACTGATCGGCCTCACAGTGGATCAGGGTTCGCTGAATGCACTTGCCGAGAACAAGGGGCTGATCAGCGTAGGCGGCGGAACCGTGATTCTTAGTGCAAAAGCCATGGATCAGCTCATCCGGTCGGTGGTCAATAACGACGGCATCATCGAGGCGACCGGCATCACCACTGCCGGAGGCAATATCCGTCTGGAAGCCGATGTGGTCGTGCAGACGGGCACGCTGGCGGCATCGGGTACACAAGGCGGGCGTATCGGGATCGATGCACGTGCGATTATCGATGCGGGTACAGCCTACGCACGCGGCATCGTCGGCGATGGCGGCGATATTGGCTACCGTGCCGCCGAGGGCATTGTGCAAACTGCTGCGGCGCGTCTGGATGCGAGCCGCGCCACAGCGGGCGGGCGCATTCTCTTGACTAGCGGTAACGCGTTATTTACGTCCGGCACGCTTGTCGCCGGTGGACTACAGGGCGGCAACATTGAGTTGACTGCAGCCCTTCTTGTTTGTCGATTTCGGTGGGGTTAAGATTAATGAAAAGGCGTTCGTGTCGAGCGCGAACCAGCGGCACCTTGCTGGCGGCGGCATTGGCGTGTCATGGTATAAGGCGAAAAACTTTCACGTGCAGCTTACGTTGGCGGCGCGGCTTGGCCATGAGCGCGTGACATCGGACGCGGATCGTCGCGTGCGTGGATGGCTACAGGTGGCCAAGGCGTTCTAGCGGCGTACACGCGGGGTTTCGGAAGTGACGCACGAGCCATTGCTTAAACTCCCCGCTGTAACGCTCGCGAGTGTGGCTGGCAGGTGCCGAATTTGAAAATGTGTTGAGTTCCATGGTGTCTACCCAAGAAAAAGGTGGGCACGTGTCCGCACTCCAAACAGGGAGAATGTGCCGGACGGGTGCTATCCAGCGACGCCGGGCGTTACCGCATCGAAAGTGATTTTCAAATCAATTCATTTCAAGCGCGGAACGCACACCCTGGTTCAGCTTATCGCTCCAGTCTGGATCAAGTTCGAAATATTTTTGTTTGAGATGCGGTTCACGGCCAGTATCAACTACGCTTACGGGTGAATTGCCTTCACTTCGAAAAACCAGTATGGACTTATGATCGCCGTACACGGAATTTGTCCAAAATTTTCGAGCAGTGATTCCGTGCCTTGATACCAGCCGCGTAACCACTTCGCCGGTGGGTAGTGTTTCCACTTCAAGCGCGTCCGCGACAAGTCTGTCCGGATAGGTATCCTGCGGCGTTGCGTTGATCTCTCCGGCGAAGGACGAGGGCGGGAGCGCCAATAACGCCACAATGATTAGAGTCTTCATTTCTGCCTTCCGTGTGTTCGAACGAAATAACGGCTGTGTGCGAGCGAAACATTAATCCGGAAGGAGGGGGTGTCTGAAGGAATATCCCGCAGATGGCGACCGGGAAGTCTCGGCATAACGCCGCGAAGCGAATCGTGTTTTAATTTATTGTTATTCTTGTCGAATATTTCTTGCGCTCCCATCTAATATCGGGGTGGCGGTAACCAAATTTTGATAGTTCGCGCAAGCGGTTCCTTGCTTGATGAGTCAGATGTGCCTGATATAGCTGCGGATTCTGGCGATTGTGTATTCCGCTGAACTTCTCCGATACTTTCGCTGTTGGCGTTAGATATTGCTTCTCCCGCACCAGCTAACTGCCCAATGGGGGAGGCGGGTGCACTCAATTCAGGCAAAGGCGCACCCCCAATCTGGGAATTAATATTCGCGGCGGCCCATAAACCCCACACGATACTCCCGATCAGCAGCACAGGATTCGTGAGTTTTGTGAGTGTCGTCAGTGATCGACCTGACAAGGTGCTGCTGACAACAGCATTGGTTTGTTGCAGCTTTACCCTTTGGGCGGAATCCATCGGCACAGAATCCAACGCATTTCCAATCAACCCTTTGTAGATGATCTGGTCGACGGCCGGATGGGGCGATCGATCAGCATTTCCCTGCGGGTTGGGCGTGTTTTCTGCAAATGCGCAAGCCGTGAGGATCGCAAGAAGGTAGGCAGATGCGTGTATTAGATGCCGCATGATCATGATTTGTCATAACTGATGAGTAAGGATGCAATCTGCAAGATACCCGCACCTGATCATTTGTCATGTGATGAATAGCGATACGATCATCTCGATATTTATGTGTCTGCGATTGTTGGGGCTGTTCGAAGCGATGCTGTGCCTCGGCAAGCAACGTTCGCGGTGCAAGCCGGCGGCGTGTGAACAGAGAAGTTGGTGTCGTCCGCAGTCCTCCAGAATACGTCGCCCGCTTGTCTCTTGATTGCTTGAACAAGTACGAGAAAGCTGGTCTGTTTTCGATTGAACGCCCGCAGCTAAATTTGTAGGAGATATTCCTACATGATGTTGTTTGGAAAGGGCATCAGATTGATTGGAGTTTGTCTGATTAAGTTCTTCACGGGGGGCGAGCACAATCGCTCCCACAGTAAGTCAACTGATCGGAAACGAGGAGGGTTGGAAATGAATCGAGAACAACTGATTAGCGAAATCCAGGAAACCAATCTGACATATCTCTTACTGGCGCAGCAAATGATAAGACTGGACCGGGCCACGGCGACTTTTCGCCTTGGCGTTAGCGATGATGTGGCGCAAATTCTGGATCAATTGTCGCCAGGCCAAATTCTGAAAATGGCTGCGTCCAACATGTTGCTGTGCCGCTTCCGCTTCGATGACCAAATGATTCTCGGACTGTTGACGGATCACGGAAAGGGTAAACCACTGGCGCAATCACATGCCGCCGTGTTGATGGCGGGGCAACCGGCGCTGGGACTGACCTGACACTATCCTTTTCGCAATCAAGCGGCTATTCGACGGGGGTATCTAGCATGCGTAACAAAAGCGTTATATCGGAAGCAAGGCAAATTGATCTTGCAGTAGAGCTGATTCACCTCGGTGCAAGATTGGCAGTACTGGAGTCGGAAACAAAACTCAGTCGTGAGCGGCTGCTCAAGCTGTACAAGGAAGTCATGGGTAAATCGCCGCCCAAGGGCATGTTGCCCTATTCCACCGACTGGTTCATGAGCTGGCGGCCGAATATTCATTCTTCTCTGTTTATCGATATTTATCGCTACCTGTGCACGCACGCGGGTGTTCGCGGGATCGAGGCTATCATCAAGGCGTACCATCTTTATTTCGAACACACCCACATTCACGGCATGGAGCGCGTGTTGAGTCTGACGCGGGCATGGAGCATGGTACGGTTTATGGACGCAAAAATGTTGACGACAATTTCTTGCACCACATGTCGTGGCCACTACGTCGTCCACACGCTGGATCTGAACCGTGACTACGTTTGCGGCATGTGCGACATGCCGTCGCGCGCAGGGCAAACCAGAAAAAGAGAATCGCTTGCTGTTAGCGCATCTCAGCAGCACACCATGTTACGTCCGAATGTCCGCCCGGATCTGCGGGAAAAAGCGGTGATGCCTGCGTAGCAATTGCCCTGAATGTGTTCTTCGCGCGGTAACCCATATCCGGAGAACGCAAGCGTTTTGCCCCCTTATTGAGGGTTTGTCGGGAACCCGCCGGTGCTATCGTGCGACGACTCGCATTGAGTGCAGAAACATCTTGCCACAGCAATTTACATACACGGGTTTGCATGATGAGGGGGTAGTGTAAGTGCTTGTTATTGTGGGATATATTATTGTATCGGCATCGGTGTTCGGGGGCTTTGCGCTGGCGGGCGGACATTTGAGCGCGCTGCTCCAGCCGATCGAACTGCTGATGATAGGTGGCGCTGCCTGCGGGGCATTTTTTGTTGGCAACACCAGCAAGGCAATCAAGGCAACCCTCAAGGCGCTTCCAACCGTTCTGAAGGGGAGCACCTACTCAAAGGCCATGTATATGGACTTGATGGCACTTCTGTATGACATCCTCGCAAAAGTACGCAAGGAAGGTCTGATGACCATCGAGGATGACGTTGAGAATCCCGACAAGAGTCCGTTGTTCGCACGGTATCCAAACGTGCTGAAAGATCATCATGTACTCGAATTCATTACCGACTACTTGAGGCTGATGGTTGGCGGAAATCTCAATGCGTTCGAGATCGAGAATCTGATGGACAATGAAATCGGCACCCATCACAATGAAGGCGAGCTGCCGGCCCACTGCATCGCAAAGCTGGGTGATGGCATGCCGGCATTTGGTATCGTGGCTGCCGTGATGGGTGTTGTACATACCATGGCATCGGTCGGATTGCCCCCGTCGGAACTGGGGCAGTTGATCGCCAATGCGCTGGTCGGCACGTTTTTGGGTATTTTGCTTGCATACGGATTCATCGGGCCATTGGCGAGTGCTCTGGAGCAGAAGCTCGATGAGTCCTCCAAGATGCTGGAATGCATCAAGGTAACGCTATTGGCGAGCCTGAATGGCTATTCTCCGGCACTGGCCGTTGAGTTTGGTCGAAAAGTGCTGTATTCGACAGAGCGGCCCTCGTTCGCCGAGCTGGAGAAGCACGTCAAGCAAAAGAAGTAATCATGACGTGCAGAGCATGTAACGACGGAATGGAGCCGACATGGCCGATGATACGCAACGCCCAATAGTCGTCAAACGAATCAAAAAAAGCGCGGCAGGCCACCATGGTGGCGCCTGGAAAATCGCTTATGCCGACTTTGTGACGGCGATGATGGCGTTCTTCCTGCTGATGTGGTTGCTGGGCTCGACTTCCCAGGGTGACTTGAAGGGCATCGCTGATTATTTCAGTGCCCCGCTGAAGGTTTCCTTGTCAGGCGGCAGTGGCAGCGGGGACAGTTCAAGCGTGATCAGGGCGGGTGGCCGCGATCTCACGCGCAGCGAAGATTTGCAAATGCGGCGAGGCGAATCGCCCGAGCAGAAGCGCCGGATGAGCATGCGGGAGGCGCAGGCGAAAGTGGAGCGCAACGACATGATGCGGCTCAAAGGACTCAAGGGGCAGCTCGAGCAATTGATCGATGCCAGTCCGTTGCTGCAGGAATATCGCAGTCAGTTGTTTATTGATATCACAAGCGAAGGGCTGCGCATTCAGATAGTGGATGAGCAAAATCGTCCCATGTTCGATCTGGGGAGTGCGCACCTCAAGGCTTACGCGCGGGACATACTGCTTGCACTGTGCAAGCCCTTGAACGAAGTGCGCAATGGCATCACGCTGACCGGATATACCGATGCCAAACCCTACAATTCCGGCGAGCGCAGTTATAGCAACTGGGAGTTGTCCGCCGATCGTGCCAATGCGTCGCGCCGGGCGTTGATCGAAGGCGGCATTGAGAATGGAAAAATAAAACGTGTCGTTGGCATGGCTTCGGCAGTACTGTTCGACTCCAATGATCCCTATAGTCCGATGAACCGGCGTATCGCGATAATGATACTGACTGTGCAGGCCGAAGAATTATTGAACAAAGAAAGTGGCGCACTCAACGTGGCTGCTGGAGATACACCATCGAAGGGTGCATTAGATGCTGCGCCACGTTGAGGCCTCGTCATTTCCGGGAATACAGTCCCCATTACTGGTGGCCAGTGTTGCACATTTGGTTTGCGCAGTTGCGTGCGGATTTGCGGCTGCGACTGGATTCGCGCACTTGCCGCTGGAAATGTGGCTGCTTATAGAGGGCGTGTCCGTGGCAGTGGCAGGCAGATGGATCGGCTTGCCCTGGTGGTGGGCGCCGATCAATTTATTGTTCTTCCCCGCAATATACATTTTGCTTTATGTGAATTTGTCACCTACGGTGTTTTTGGGGCTGTTTCTTCTGACGTTTTTGGTAAACGGCGCAGCTTGGTTTCAGCGGGTACCCTTATTTTTGTCGAGCAACGAGGCGGTGGACATTGTCCGCACATGGCTTCCCCCGCAAGCCGCATTTCACTTCATTGATCTGGGATGCGGCACGGGCAGCTTGTTGTCAAACTTGAGGCAGCACCGGCCGGATGGGTGTTATTCGGGGATGGAAATTGCCCCGGTACCCTATCTGTTGAGCTGCTGGCGAACGTGTCGTGATCGTGCCATAGAGGTGCGTTGGGGTAGCTTCTGGCATGTCGATCTGGGGCAGTACGATGTCGTGTACGTCTATTTGTCGCCTGCACCGATGGCCAGGTTGTGGAGTAAGGCGTGCCGTGAGATGCGGCCCGGTAGCCTCCTCATCAGTAATGGTTTTAGCATACCCGGCGTAGTGCCGACGCAGACCAGGATGGTTGGCGATAGGGCGCATTCAACGCTCTATGCATGGAAAATGTGATGGGGCAGCAGCGTGCCATTCCGCAATGGGTGGAGTTGATGACTCGACTGGAGCTGCCCGTGCTTACGCGCAGCGTTGCGGAGTTGGATAGTCTGCGTGCGGATGGTGACAAGATTTCACCGCAGCGAGTTGCGGATGCGGTATTGCATGATCCGTTTATGACGGCAAAGGTGTTGCGCTATCTCCAACAAAATAGAGGGCGTCGCCGTACTGCCGATATTACAACCATTGCACACGCGCTGATGATGCTGGGTTTGTCGCCTTTTTATGAACATTTCGGCGTGCAGTCCGTCATTGAAGAGCAACTGGCTGGCAACGTGGTTGCGCTGGAAGGTATGCTGACGGTCATGCGCAGGGCGCGACACTCTGCGTTATACGCACGGGACTGGGCACGGTTGCGCAAGGATATTGATCCCGAAGAGGTCATGGTCGCGGCGCTGCTGCATGATCTTGCGGAAATGCTGTTGTGGGGCTTTGCGCCGTCGCTTGCCGGGGCTATTGCCGCAATGCAAAAGAACGACCGAACGCTACGCAGTGAATGCGCGCAACAGGCTGTACTGGGATTTCATCTCATCGACCTTCAGCTAGCCATGGTCAAGGCCTGGCAATTGCCGGATCTGCTGCATGTGCTGATGGATGCGCATCACGATGGAAATCCACGCGTGCTGAATGTGGAATATGCGGTAGCGGTAGCGCGTCACTCTGCGGCGGGTTGGGACGATGCCGCATTGCCGCACGATTATTCTTTGATTGGTGAATGGCTTGCCATCGCGCCGGAAGTGGTGGAACTTCGGGTCAGGAATGTTGCGGCCAATGCCGTCAGCGAAGGCGTGTGGTACAGCGGTTTGCTCGCGGAATGCCCGGACGAAAAGCCACCGCTCTGAGGGTTTCTTGCACGATGCGCGCGAATGCGGCCACGTGAATAACCCGTCTTATAACCGTCTTTTTGTTGAATGAATTGCGGCGTGTCGCGCCGATACTGGGCCATGACTTTAGTGAATGCTCATGGCTGAAGAACACGATTCCGAACGTACCGAGTCAGCTTCCCCGCGCCGGTTGGAGCAGGCGCGAGAAGAGGGGAATGTCGCACGTTCGCAGGAACTGACCACGTTTGCGATATTGATGGCAGGTGCCGCTGGCTTGTGGTTTTGCGGCGCTCAATTTTTCCAGCAAATGTCATCGCTGTTGGTGTCCGGTTTACGCCTGGATGCTGCCACGCTGCCGGACCCTTCGAATATGTCGCTGCGCCTGTATGAGCAATCCATTCTCGCATGGTGGGCCATCGCGCCCGTGTTTTTGCTGTTACTGGTGATCGCTTTCCTGGTGCCGCAATTGCTCAGTGGCTGGCTATTTACGTGGAATGCGCTGCGCTTTGACTTTCAGCGGCTCAGCCCACTTGCCGGTATTGGACGGATCATCTCGTGGCGTGGTGTGGCCGAATTACTCAAGGCGTTGGTAAAAGCAACGCTGATCGCTGTGGTGGGGGCTGCGGTTATCTGGCATTACCGCGAGCCCTTGCAGCAACTTTCGCTGCTGCCGCTGGAAGCCGGTATCGCGCAAACAGCGCGTATTACAGGCATAGGCTTTTTAATTACCGCCGGTGCCCTGGCCGTGGTGGCGACCGCCGATGTGCCGTTTCAGCTATGGCGTCATGCGAATGATCTCAAGATGTCACGCGAAGAACTGCGCCGCGAACAAAGAGAAAGCGAAGGTGATCCGCAACTCAAGGCGGCGATTCGCAATCAGCAACGCGCAATGGCGCGCCGGCGCATGATGGCTGAAGTGCCCAATGCGTCGGTGATCGTGACCAACCCTACACATTATGCAGTGGCGTTGCGTTATGACGACACAAGCATGGCGGCGCCGCGCGTCATTGCCAAGGGGGCCGATCTGGTGGCGGCAAAGATACGGGAACTGGGCGAGGCGCATCGCGTGCCGGTGTTGGAGTCGCCTGCTCTGGCGCGCGCCATGTATCAGCATGCCGAGATTGGCGCCGAAATACCGGACAAGCTCTATGCCGCAGTCGCAGAAGTGCTGGCATACGTATTTCAATTGCGCCGTTATCAGGATCACGGCGGCGTCGCGCCCAAGCCATTAGCACCTGTCGGCATTCCACCAGACCTTGATCCGCTGGGGGCATCGCAATGATCGGTGCATTGAACTTGCCACGGTTGTCTGCCACGGAAATGCTGCGCGGCATAGCGGCACCGATGCTTATCGTCATGCTGCTGGCGATGATGGTGTTGCCGCTGCCGCCGTTCGTGCTGGACATGCTGTTCACTTTCAATATTGCATTTTCAATCATGGTGTTGCTGGTGGCCATGAATACCGTGAAGCCGCTGGAATTTGCGGTGTTTCCGACGGTGCTGCTGATTACCACGCTGTTGCGTCTGTCGCTGAATATTGCATCGACTCGTGTAGTGCTGCTGGAGGGGCATACGGGCCCCGGTGCAGCCGGTAAGGTGATCGAGTCGTTCGGTCATTTTCTGGTGGGCGACAATTATGCGGTCGGACTGGTAGTGTTTGTGATTATGGTGGTGATTAATTTTGTGGTGATCACCAAGGGTGCGGGGCGTATCGCAGAAGTGGGCGCGCGGTTTACGCTCGATGCAATGCCGGGCAAGCAAATGGCTATCGACGCCGATCTGAATGCAGGCCTCATAGGCGAAGAAGAAGCGCGTAAACGGCGCGCCGTGATTGCGCAAGAAGCGGATTTCTTCGGCTCAATGGATGGCGCCAGCAAATTCGTGCGCGGCGACGCTGTTGCCGGGATCATCATCCTTCTAATCAATATCGTGGGTGGGTTGATCGTCGGCGTGCTGCAGCATGACATGGATATCGCGAACGCCGCCAAGAATTACACGTTGTTAACTATCGGTGACGGACTGGTGGCGCAGATTCCCGCCCTGATTATTTCCACGGCGGCAGGCCTCGTGGTGAGCCGTGTCAGCATGGACCAGAACATGGGACAACAGCTCATGACGCAGGTGCTCGCCAAGCCGTTGCCACTGGTGATTACCGGCGTGATCATTGGTGTCATGGGCATGGTGCCGGGTATGCCGCATTTTGCGTTCCTGTTGCTGGCCGCCGGCTTTATTGCAGCGGCGTATTTCATGCATCAGCGCAATCAGTCCACTGAGGGCGTAGCCAGTGAGCCGGCCGTGATACCGCCCGCGCCTGAAAGTCATGATGTCAGTTGGAGTGATGTAACGCCCGTTGATACCTTGGGACTCGAAGTCGGGTTTCGCCTGATTCCCATGGTTGATAAGGCGCAGGATGGGGAATTGTTACGTAAAATCAAGGCGATACGGCGAAAATTTACGCAAGATATCGGATTCCTCCCGCCGGTTATACATATTCGGGACAACCTGGAGCTGCGCCCGAACGGATATCGAATAACGCTCAAGGGCGTGGAGATTGGTGCGCACGAGGCGCTACCGGGATTGTTTATGGCAATCAATCCAGGCCGGGTTAGCGCACAGATTCCCGGGACCGTTACACAAGATCCCGCATTCGGAATGCCGGCTGTGTGGATCGATGCCGCACAGCGCGATAACGCGCAGCAACACGGCTATACCGTGGTCGACGCCGGTACCATGATAGCGACGCATATCAGTCAGCTGATCCATGCCAATGCGGCAGACCTGCTGGGACGACAGGAGCTACAGCAACTCATAGACCACTTGTCGCGCGATACACCGAAGCTGGTCGAAGATGTAGTGCCAAAACTATTGCCGATGGTGACGTTGCAGCGCATTCTGCGAAATTTGCTGGAGGAAAGCGTACACATACGGGACATGCGTACCATTGTTGAAGTCATAGCGGCGCACGCCGCGCGTACGCAGGATGCGGGCGAGTTGACAGCGTTGGTGCGAGTGGCGTTGGGTCGGGCAATTGTGCAGCAATTGTTTCCCGGCAAATCTGACCTTCAGGTCATGGCGCTTGACCCCGATCTGGAGCGTTTGTTGATGCAAAGTACACAGACGGGCGCGGCTGATGGTCTCGTATTCGAGCCTGATCTGGCGGACACCCTGCTGCACGGCGCGCAGGCGGCCGCTCGCAACCAGGAACAATTGGGTCTGCCGGCGGTGTTGCTCACGCCCGGTTTGCTACGCCCGGTGTTGTCGCGCTTTCTGCGGCGCGGCATTTCACAACTGACGGTGCTGGCACACGCCGAAGTGCCGGATGCCCGTTCGATCAAGGTGACCTCCGTTATCGGGAGTAAGACATGAGTCCCAGAAAGTTCATAGGAAAAACATCGCGCGAGGTCCTGCAAAAAGTCAAGCAGGCACTGGGTCCGGACGCCATAATTGTGTCGAATCGCCCCATCGAAGGCGGCATCGAAGTCACCGCAATATCGTCGATGGCCATGGAGCGTGTTTCACCGGACCCCGTGATCAAAGCTGCGCCGGAAACTATCAGCGACAGCATTGTGCAGAACCTGATGCGCGAGGTGGCTGGGATGAAGTCGATGTTGCAGCGTGAAATGTCCGGCATGGCATGGACTGGCTTAAAACAGCGCGCGCCGGTGCATGCCGCAATGCTGCAAGTGCTGCTCAACGCAGGTTTCTCGCCATTGCTGGCACGACAATTGATATCCGTCCTCTCGGACGACGTTACCATGCCTGCGGCACATAAAGCAGTGGGCGCGGAGATCAAAAGCCTGTTGCGCGTGATGACCCATGAATCGCTGGTGATGGATGGCGGCGTGTACGCGCTGGTGGGTCCCACTGGGGTTGGCAAGACCACGACGATTGCCAAGCTCGCGGCGCGTTGCGTGGTCAGATATGGCGCTGCCAATCTTGGCCTTATTACTACCGACAGTTACCGGATTGCGGCGCACGATCAACTGCGCGTATATGGAAAAATTCTTGATGTTCCGGTACATGCCGTCAAAGACGAGGCCGATATGGCAGCCACCCTGGCCAAGATGCGCGACAAGAAGACCGTGTTAATTGACACCATCGGCATGAGCCAGCGCGATCCGATGGTAGCGGATCAAAGCGCGATGCTGAACGCGTGTGGTGCACAAGGAAAGCGGTTGTTGCTGCTGAATGCCACTGCGAATGCCGCCACACTCGACGAAGTTATCGGCGCCTACGCGAAAGGCGGATTGCATGGCTGCATCATTACCAAGCTCGACGAATCGGCAAGCCTCGCCACGGCTCTCGATTGTGCGATTCGTCACCGGTTGGCGCTGCATTATGTGACGAACGGGCAGTCTGTGCCCGAGGATATACGCTTGCCCCATCCGGATTACTTGCTGCATCGTGCGCTGCGTCCAACGATGGATGGCTATACGCATGATCTGCGGGATGAAGAGTTTTCGCTGGCAATGACGGCCGGAGCCGCTTATGGCTGAGCGTATCCTGGAAACGCGGGGCGATCAGGCCGAAGGATTGCGGCGCATGTTGGGCCGAAGCGCGGCAACTATCGTTACCCTGGCTTCCGCTTGTAGCGGTGTGGGCAAGACCAGCGTCGCGATCCAGCTCGGGGCAGCACTCGCGGCAAGTGGCGTTCGCGTGTTGCTTGTGGATGAGAATCACGGCTCCGAGAATGTGATGTCCTTGTTGGGATTGTCGCCGCGCAATTCTCTGGAGCGGGTCCTAAGCGGGGATTGCCGCATCGAAGAGGCGGTATCGTCAACCGCGCATGGGTTTAGTGTTTTGTCCATGGCGGGGGATTCGCGTGCGTTACCCGCCTTGCGTGACAGCGTACGTGGGCATCTGGCGAGCGGGCTCAAATCGCTAGCATCGAGCTTTGAGGTCGTGTTGGCCGACGCGATGTGTAACTGCACCAGTGGTATGGCAGAGCTTTACGGGGCGAGCCAAGACACCATAGTGGTGTCCTCTACGGAGTCGAAATCCGTGACGGCGTCTTACGCGCTGATAAAGCGCCTGCATGGCGGAAGGAGCCGAAATCGCTTTCATATACTGCTCAATCGTGTCGAGCGTGAAGACAACGGGCGCGTGATTCTGAATAATCTTGCTGGTGTTTCCCGCCGTCACCTGCAAATGCCGGTTGAATCGCTGGGTTGCCTTCCTAAAGATGACTGCCTGCGCATATCCCAGACAGGATTCTTTCCGGTGGTCGCTGCTTTTCCGGCATCGCCATCGGCGATGCGATATCGCGGCATCGCTGAAGCCATCGCAAGCTGGCCCGGTGCTCGCGCCGGCGCAGGCCTGATAGACCGTTTCATGCAACACATGCTTGCCGGCAGTTCGCCCGCATTCGCTTCCGCAGGAGTCTGAGATGAACGATATAGCCACGTATGAAACGCAGGTCGATCTGTGTATTGTGCAATTTGCGCCCCTGGTAAAGCGGTTAGCGCTGCATATGATGGCATCGTTGCCGCCGAGCGTCGAGCTGGACGACGTCATACAGTCTGGCATGATGGGATTGCTGGATGCGGCCAAGCGGTTCAAGAATACCTATGGCGCACAGTTCGAGACTTATGCCGTGCAGCGCATACGGGGGGCCATGCTGGATGGTTTGCGGCAGTCGGACTGGCTGCCGCGGACGTTGCGCAAAAGTCTGCGCCAGGTAGAAGTGATGATCAGCAAGCTTGAGCAACGGCATGGTCGTCCGCCGCTTGAGCAGGAGCTGGCCGATGCGCTGAATATTTCACTGGCTGAATATCAGCAGCTATTGATGGATGCGCGAGGTCACCAATTGGTATCCAGCGAAGACCTTGAGCGTTTTGGAGAGGAAAATGCGATTGATGCTTCCTACGCCGATGCGCGCCCCGATCCGCTGCAGATGTTGCTCGACGAAGACGGGCGTAAAGCACTGATCCGGGCCATCGAGGATCTGCCGGACCGGGAGAAAAAAATGATGAGCCTGTACTACGAACACGAGATGAATATGCGTGAAATTGGCGAGGTGTTGGGGGTGACAGAATCGCGTGTCTGCCAGATGCACACTCAGGCTATCGCCCGCCTGCGGGCTCGGTTGCGCGGGCAGCTATGAACGCTCTGCGAAAGATGCAGTTGGTATGCGTATCCTGTCTTGAGGCGGCTATTTACATTTAGACGGTTTGTTCCTTTAAAAACGACAGCAAAAACAATGTGTTACCTGATTTTGTACGTCCGAACACGGCATCGCGTGACGGGTGGTATCGCACGTACTTTCTGCGTTGCCAAATGTGCAGCGGGAAACGCCTTGCGACGCCGTTGCGGGCCATAGTAGGATATACCGTAAATTCAGTGTAAGTACTCTCGACCCCGCTTCCGTCGAGGGCAAAGCCGAATCCGACCGCCCCGCCATCGCGATCAACTTTCCGTTTCGCCGGCCCAAATCTCGCCGATTCCATGTTTGATAAGCGCGCATGCGCGCGTAGCCCTAGTGGCTATGCGGCTTAGCTACGCGGTATGAGGAGTCGCAATGTCCCGAGTGTGTCCGTAAAGCCGATGATGGTACGTCATACGGTGAGTTTTCGCAGCTATCGTCTGGACGCGGCGATAGGCATGTTCGCGCTGGCTGGCGCCGATATGAATACAGCCTTTAGTTCGCAATGGCGTTTTGAGTCTGCTCGAAAAGGTGTGGATGGTGAAGGCGGAGCGCTCTACTCTGGGGCTGGTAGTTCCTGCTATCTGCAATGCCCTGTGGCGTTTCGCGGAGGAGGTCGTAGCCATAGATTGCCGCTCAACTTCACCGATTGCGCGTGGCGTGATCCCGGATATGGCTGTTGCCATTGGGTTAATAATGATTAAACGGTTGTTCAATCGTTTAGACGAAGGCTGCACAGCCCGGCCCGAGCAGGCGTGCGCATGCACGCACAGGCACTGGGTTGACATCGATCAATCGCGGTACGCGGATTTGTCCGATAGTCGGCGTCGAGGTGAAGATTTCCAATCGCAGCGAGCGCGTGTGAGGGGCATTCCATGAGCGAAGAGAAACTTACCAGTAACACTTTGTTGCTGGTCGACGATGATCGTCTTGTCCTGGCGACAGTTGCAGAAGGCCTTCGCAACGCCGGTTTCAAGGTACTTGAGGCCTCATCCGGTGATATGGCGCTCAATGTGGCGAGGGAAGTCGATATCGATCTTGCTATATGCGATGTGCGCATGCCTGGGATGTCGGGAATGGAGCTTGCGTCCCGGCTTTGTGAAGAGCCCCGTGTACCGTTCATTTTTCTTTCCGCGTACGACGATGAGGACGTCGTCCGAATCGGTTCTGAGCATGGGGCGTTAGGTTATCTGGTGAAGCCTCTGGATATATCGGAAATGTTGCCCACGATTCGGACGGCTTTGGTGCGTGCTGCCGAGATACGCAAGCTTCGTCACAGCGAGGAGCAACTGAACGCAGCGCTGGCTAACAGCCGCGAGACCAGTATGGCAATAGGCATACTGATGGAACGCTTTCGGATGAATCGCGCCACGGCCTTTGAGGTTTTGCGCGATCATGCACGATCGAACCGGAGAAAATTGACCGACGTGGCCAGTGAGCTTCTAGCCCGAATGTTGCATAAACAATCCGCTCTCAAGCGTTTTACATCATGTGGAATTTAAATCGCTGCATTTGAGAACGACAAGCGTAGTCTACCCTACCCATTAAGTCGGAGGGTGGCGGCAGGTTGGACGGTGATTGGGAGGGATGGGTGG
>CANJHO010000044.1 GCA_947474165.1 Legionellaceae bacterium | reverse complement strand
CCTAGCTTGCATGCATCTTTAAACGATTTTATTAGGCAAAAATGCTCAGATTAGCGGTGCTAGTCCTGCGCTTTTTGCCCAATAAAATCGTTTAAATCTGAACGCAATCTAAGCGCCAACCCGAGGATTCAATGTTGATGAGGCACTAGTCTCGAAAATTATTAAATTGCAGGGGTAATTCAATCTCTGACTTTCTTAAAAGTGCCATGCTCTCTTGTAAATCATCCCGATTTTTTCCAGTAATGCGGACCTTATCACCCTGAATAGAAGCCTGCACTTTAATTTTATGGTCCTTTAGCAATTTCACAATTTCTTTTGCAACAGGCTGATCTATCCCTTGCTTAAACGTCATTGTCAATGAATAGGTCTTACCAATATGAACCGGTTTTTCCTCAATATCAACGCCCGATGAACTCAAACCACGCTTCGTGCATTGATTGCGAAATAAATCCTCTAATTGACGCACCTGAAAATCAGATTCGCTTTTTAAGGTCACCGATAAATCTTTGAGCTCAATACTCGCCAACACACTGCGAAAATCAAAGCGCGTACTCACTTCACGAAGCGAATTTTCTACTGCATGACGTAACTCAACTTCATTTGTTTCAGAAACGATATCAAACGATGGCATAATGGGATTTCCCTTGAACCTAGAAAAAGCAGTTGAATCGACTGGGAATGCCTACTGCACTGATTTTTCCAGGTTGAATCAATCAATATACTGCGCGCAGTATATTGTATACTGCGCGCAGTATACATTGCACTTTATAGCGGGCGCAATTGAATCCTTAAGTCAGCATCGACCATCAATAAATGATTGCCAGGCACCTCATGCCATTCTATATCACAATTTGTCAATTTTTCAGAGCTAACGAGAATACTGCCCCTTTTATTATTACTGGCCATCATGTGATAACGCCCTTTTTTTTCAACAAAACGACTCCCCACTGAGTAATGCAATGATTCAGGAAGGATCTGCTCATCGGTACAATATCGACTGGCCAATAGACGCTGTCCATCCGTAAGACAAATATTAAAATAAGAAGGGCCCAATGTACCAAATTGATGAATGAGCTCAATAACTTGCTGAAATGTTGCTTCCAGAATATCAGCCACATCTGACATATGCGTCAGATCCCGCCCCCTGGCCAACTGTAAAAACAGGGCAAACAAATGCTCGGTGTCTGTTTCACCTTGAATCCAATTATAAATATCATCATCCAATAAATGCCGAAGGTGCCGTTTTACCGCAATAAAATCCTGAATACTGCCATTGTGCATCAGCATCCAAGGCCCATAAATGAATGGGTGACAATTATAATGAGTCACCCCGCCCATGCTGGCCGCACGCACATGCGCAAAAAACGCAGGTGATTTAATTTTAGCGGTAAGATGCAATAAATTGCTATCATTCCAGGCAGGAAAAACAGACCGAAACAGTCCTGGATTCGGACTAATCGTTGGCGCATACCAACCCACACCAAAACCATCACCATTTGTGGGAATAGTCGATTCTCGTGCGTGCAAACTCTGCATCACAATGGAATTAATCGGTTTAACCAGCACATCTTCCATCAAAATATCATGACCCAAATACGCAACCAATCGACACATCCCGCTCTCCTAAAGTCAAAGCCAATGCCTCATCAACATTAAATCTTGGGTAATGTCAGGTTATGTTGCTCTCACCCATTCGTACTGTCAAAATATTACTTAAGCGAAAGACCCTCTTTTTCAATTTAAAATCAGCATCGGCAATTTTATAGCCTACCCCCAATAGAAATAATTTCAACATTGGATTGCCTTTTAAATTCAACCGATAGATGATGAATAGCTAAATAGTAGGGGACTATACTGCGCGCGGCCATAAACTAACACAACTCCTGAGTTTTATTACGATACATTGCGTTATATTATTGGATTGTTTAACTATGTTAATTTCACCTCAACTAAAAAGTAAACCTATTCAAGCTGGTATGTTGCTTGCAATGGTTGATTCAGCGACGGGCAATTTTTCTAACATCTATGCCTATAGTATATTATTATCAACCTACCCCCCTCATTGGTTGATCTATTTTATCGTGATAAAAGCTTTTTTTTCTGCTCTTATACGCAGTGTGGGCCTACATTTACTACCTGAAGACATAAAAAAAGGAGCGCTTTTCCAATTCGCTATTTTTATTGTTATTTTTATCACCTGTATTGTACTGACCCCTTTTCATGCCTACTTCATGCCATTTATTATCAGTATTATTGTAGCGAGCATTCCCGACCTCAGTAGCAGTATTTGTTGGAATTTATTATCCCTTTCATTTGGCATGAGGGAGTACAAGGAATTTGTTAGATATGGCAGTCAGGCAGGCTTTGTTGGCACCATCACCTCTAGTTTTTTAGTCCCCTTACTGATGTTGTTTTTTTTCAACTCCGCCCTTCTTTTTTTCACCCTATTTCTTTTGGTGCTGGGTGCGGGACTCATTTATCAATTGCCCCTACAAAAACAAGAAAAAAAACCCGCGGTTCATCCGCGTAAAACCTCAATACAACCCAGGCAATATGCGCTGTATTATCATATCTTATTTTATTCGGTCATTTTGACAACAATCATTACGATCAGCCAGTATATCATGCAGACTGAGGTGTCCTTGTCTTTTCAGCATGAGCGACTCAGTGCATTCTTGGGTTATTTTTCAGGAATAACCTGTGTTATGGGGTTTATTGTGTCTTCCACTTCGCAAATAATTGCGTCCCGTTTAGGCATACAGGCGTTATTATACACAACACCTCTTATTTCAATATTTCTCGTCGGCTTTGTTATTATTTCACCTGGCTTGTGGAGCGCCATTCTCTTGGCTGGCGTTCAATTGACCTTTAATTGGAGTTATGGGATTTATTCAACTGAAATACTATTAAATATATTGCCCCCATCCGTTCGTGCTATTGCAAAATCCAATGTCAAATCAACCGCAAAAATCATATCCGCATTACTGCTGATGCTATTCACCATCGGGATAACAAATATTGTTTATGTTGCTTATCTGCTCCCCATTCCCTGCTTGATCGCGGTTTATTTGGCTTATAAAATAAGGGATAGCTATAAAAGCACATTACAAGCAGAGTCATCATTCAAGCGCTATAATATTTTAGATGAAATAAATGGCTCAACCGCGCCTATATTTAAAGAAATAGCACTGAAGGCTATAAAATCCAGGAATATATATTCAATATTCTATGGCATAGATTTACTCTACCGATTGCATTTAACTGAATTACCAAAAACATTTTATGCCTTATTACACCATCAAGAGCCCAAGATAAGAAGTGCTACAATAGACTATATTGTTCATGAAAAAAACACAAAAGCATTGCCTTTTTTAATCAAACAACTCTCTATAGAAACTGATCGTAGCTTAAGATTTAAACTATTCGAATCCATTGTGGGGATGTACCTTCATACAGACATCAAACAATCCAACGACATGCCAGAAAAAATATTTAAAACCGTCTTAACGCAACTTGAGTTATTTTACAAAGATCCTGAAAAAAATACGCCCTTATTGCCATTAATGAAGCTCGCGGACGATCCCGATGTACTGGTCAGAAAAATGACGGCCTCACTGATTGGTACCTTTAAAATAATGGGCTTAAGCGAGTCGCTGTCTCATCTGATTAATGATAGGAATGAGGGCGTGAGTGATGAAGCATTACGCGCTGCTGCCAGCACTAAAATGATAGACCTTCTACCCGAAATAACAAAACAATTGGTTGAGCGAAAAAGCTCTTATGTGCCTTACCTCACCATTGTCGCCTTAGGACAAGCTGCATTACCTTATTTATATTTAAACGTATTTGACCCTAAAACATGTGGGACTTATATCAGAACCATTGCGGCTATCCCAGGCTTTAACGCGGAAAAAATGCTGATAGACATTATTAAACAAGGCAATATTTTCATACGGAGCCTGGTCGCACAATATCTAAATGAACGTGCTTGTAAAATGCTGCTTAGTGATGAAATTAAGATCTCAGCGACACGTTTAGCGGAGGAAGAGTGTGCCATTATTTTTTATTTGAATAGAACGCTAAAGCAGCCCTTCAGTGAATGTGTTCGAACCGAGATATTATTGCGAATCGCGTTAGCAAAAAAACGCTTTTTACAATGGTTGGCTGTCTCAACTGATTCTAAAAAAGTCAATCGATTAACCACCTCCTTATTGGAGTCCAATGAATCCGTTACCCCTTTTATATTTGACAAGGCGATTGAGCTGCTCGAAATCTACATCAATGACAAACACATCCACAATGAAATTGATTATATTTTTGAAAACAAAATACTCGATCTTAACGCTATAGAACCTTATTCTTATCAAGATACTTGGCTGCAAATAATTATGGAAAATCCAATGAATGAATCCGATGAAAAATACCCGTTTTTATCAATTATATTTGAATTAAGAGCGGTCCAATTATTTAAAGACTTACCCGCCGAGGTGTTAATGGCAATGGCTGAGGAGGTGGAATATTGTGCCTTCAATCCCGGGGATGTCATCTTTTCAGAACAAGATAGCGCTGATGGGCTTTATTGTGTCAGCCAGGGTGCGGTTGAGATCATCAGGGGGGGAACAAATTTAGCCACCATTCTTCAGCATGGATTCTTTGGAGAACTAGCCTTATTAGATGAAGAAAAACGGGTTGCATCGGCCATAGCAAAAACCGCATGTTCTCTTATTTTTATAGAAAAAGATTTATTTAATCGTATTGCTAATGATGTTCCTGATGTCTTAAGGGCTGTTTTAAAAGTAATCCTTGGGTATCTAAGAAAGAACCTGGGTAAAGATTAAGGGTTATTGAGCATTAACGTAAGACGAGTTCTATAAATAAAATTGTATTGTTTAAAAGGATAGTGCAATATGTTTGGGGCAAACTCATTTCAATTTAAAATAGAAACCATCACCCCATGAAAAAATTATTAATTATGTGTCTATCTGTTTTATCAATCATGGGATGCCGATCCATTGGGCCGAATACCGTCCGGCTAGATCGAGGAACCTACAATAATATTGTCCTTCAAACAGAGCAAGAACAGTTATTAATGAATATCGTTCGATTACGTTACATGGAGGGCGATCAATATACCCAGATATCTGCTATCACTGCCTCATACTCATTGAACGAATCCGTAAGTGGCGGTGTCACAACCAACTCCATGCCACCCAATATATTACAATCTGTCGAATCATCCCTCTCGCCTTCGGTGAATTACACGGATAGTCCAACCATTTCTTATACACCACTAAGCAATATGGAGTTCACAAAATCCTTGTTGACTCCGGTTACAATGACTAATTTTTTACTACTAGCCCATGCAGGTGCCTACGATTACACCATGCTCTACTCCATTGTTTTAGAAGATATTGGTGAGGTCGAGGCTAACCTGCTTAATGTTGGCGGTGCCAATTATTTAACACCGCAATACAAAACCTATATGAAAACGATCCACCTATTAAATAAACTATATCGACATGGGGGCTTTCAGGTACCAAGGGCTATTGCTTACGATAAGAATATTGGTGCACTCCTGCGTTTTCACAAACGTTTTATTCGTTCACCGGATGCCCTTCAATTAAAAAAACTATTGAATGTCCCCTTGGATACTAGAGACCTTATTTTTATAGAGCATCCGTTACTGGAAGAGCTTCAAGAGAAAAATGGGGTGTTAGCCTTTGGCAATCCAAAAACCAATATCAAAAACCTCGTTTATGTTCGATTCCGATCGTTACTGTCCATCATGTCTATATTGTCCCGTGGGATACAAGTTCCACGCCAGGATATCTGTGCTCATCTAACAAAAGAACTTATTGAAGCAGATGGTTCAACGTATGATTGGCGAAAAGACATGAAAGATATCATCACTATCTATTCCAGTGATAAAATACCAAGAGATGATGTTTTGGTTAAAGTTTACTTACATCATCATTGGTTTTATATCAGGGCATCCGATGTCACATCAAAAGATACGTTCACCGCATTACAGCGATTATTTATCTTAACATCCTCTGACACACCGGGTGCTGCCTTGCCTATCTTAACGATACCAGTCGCCGCTAGACCTACAGCTAATTCCTCACATTAGTGTCATGCCTTAGGAGAAGAAATAATTGCTGAATAACCCTGAGGGCTATTCAGAAGCAGTTGCACAAAGTGAGAACTTCCTCTAATGTATGAAGATTCTTGTCATGGGATGGTGACTATGTTAATGCGTTCTTTTTTGTTGATGTGCTGTGCGTTCTTGATTGCAGGCTGTCCGCTTTCACCTGAGGTTAAATCACCCCTGCCCATGGCGATGCCCCTGAGTGGACAGGTTGTTCGACACCCTCCGGCTTTTACACGGGTCAAAGTCATCGGGACATTAAATGTCAATTTACGAACGGGTTTTAGACAACCCCATATTATTTTACGCGGCAATCCGCATGATTTACCCCAGGTAATTACAACCGTAATCAACAACACATTAACCATCTCACTCAGAAAACCCTTTCCTAAATTTGGTCCTATTCAGGTTGACATAAACAGCCAACATCTCAATGCTTTTGAATACCATGGCCGAGGGGAGGTAACAGGCAATCAAATCAAAACAAGGCTATTGGATCTCATACTCGATAACAACGGTAGAACCACCTTACGAGGACAACTGGGGCTTCACCAAGTGATGATCATTGGCGATGGGTATACGGAAATTACAGGCATTAACAGCCCTTTTTTAATGCTTAAATTATCTGGAAAATCCAAGGTTCGATTAGGGGGGCTCGTGAATATATCTGCTTTAGATATTGGCAAAGGAGGCTCTCTGACCCTCTATTGGGTAAAAAGCAAAGTATTGACAGTGCGGGGGCGAAACAATGCCTTTATTCAATTAGCCGGGGTTGTTGAACACCTGGATGTTGAATTGTGGGGCACTTCAACCTTCAAAGGTCGTTATCTTCGTGCTGATCGCGCTTTTGTTAAAACGCATGATAAATCAATCGCCGAAATTTCAGCCGTGAAACGCCAACACACGCTTGCGAAAGGGGCCAGTGACATTCAATTTTTTAATATCCCCGTGATGAAAGCGGATTTTATGGCCAATAATGGCGCGGTATTAGACATGCGTGATTTGGGCCCACCCTATATTCAGGAATATAACCAATATAATAAATAAGAGTAACTCCCCAGGTTGTGGCTAAATTTGTTTTTTATTCCATCAAACTGCATATACGTCATCCTGAACGCAGTGAAGGATCTCCTGCGTATGACTCGGATATGGTCAATTTGAGATCCTTCGCTACGCTCAGGATGACGTACCTGGGGTGTTACAAATAAGAGTCAAATACCATAATTTAACCACAAGGGCATCACCTGGTCTAAATAATTAATAAATTTCCATAAACCGACCCTGAGTGATGTGTTGCCATAAGGATCGGTTTTACTTTCTGGAAAACCGATCCCCACACCAAATAACCCTGGTGCAATAATGCCGTTATGAGGGTTATAATTAAACTGAGGATAATCCTCAATCACAGGGATGCGCGGATTAAATCCAATGGCATAAATCACCTTGGTGCATCGAGGTAACATTTGGCGCACATTCTCATCGCTCGCTATCACTCTTTTCAAGCTGTGATGCAATTTACCATGCAAGTGTTCCCTTGCCCAAGCAGCTGTCGTGCCTTTTAATCCAGTGTCATCAAATAAAATCCAACCGTTCATAGGCACTGCAAAACGCAATGGCTGACGATAAAAATTAATCACCCCTTTCACGCCCAAGGCTTGTAACTCACGCAGAAGAATAACAGCGGAATGAGAGGATCCAAACACCGCCACGGTATCGCTCGCATTGCATTGTTTTGACAGTTTCGCTGTATCTAGGGCATCATAAAGCGAAATTAATGTAAGCCCTGGGGGACACGGCAGGGTCCGTGGGGTGGCGCCTGTTGCTAAAATCACATGTTTTGCTTGCACGGTTTCATCCGTTAAAGACAAACGCCAATACCCCTCCACTAAATGAATTTTTTCTACGGTATTGTAGAGCACTTGAACTTGTTGTTGTAATGTTTGGGTCACAGCATCTAAGGGCTCTATAATATATGCGATTTTACAAGTTTCATTCGCGGGTAATGTATCAAAAGCAAAGGTTTTTTTATGGGTGTCATAATGAAAGGATCGACAATGCATTAAAAAATCTTTGAATAGTTTGACGGTCGTATTGCTCGAGACCTCCGACCAATAATATCCTAAATCACCCACCTTAAATTGGGGATCAATCCAAACTATTTTATTAGGAGAAATCCCAAGATCAAGCAATTTCCCAACGGCTGCAATCCCCGCAGGGCCTGCACCAACCACAGCCCAATCAACAGGCGATGAATCTACTTTTTTTATAGGCATAAGATGACCCTCAATCATTGGCCTGCATACAAGTAATGATGGCCTCTACATTGGCATCCAATGGTAAAATATGGGCTGAATTATCAAGCCAGTGGCACTTCACATCTGATAAATGCGCGAGAAGATGTGCCACTTTTTTTGAATCAACCACCGCATCTGAACGGCCTAAGAACAGATCCACAGGACAATGAGGGGCTTTGAATTGAAAAGTATTGATAAGCGTTAATACTTCAATAATGGTTTTAATCGGCAATTGACGGTAAGCCAGCTCAAGGTATTCCTTGGAATTTAAATTACCCCCGCGATTCTTCAACTGCTTAAACCCTAAGCCATACAACACATGAGCCAAGATCAAGGCCAGTTTAATGGGCAATTGTAATGCAAGGGCTGGTGCCAATAAATAAAGATGATGGAGCTGAAAATGTTGGCTCAAATGGCAAGCCAACAAGCCCCCCAATGAGAACCCCACCACATCAAGGTGCTGATAGGTTTTTATCAGCTCACTGGTGGTCTTTTCAACAGCTGCCACCCAATCCACCGCTTTCACCGCAGCAAACGCACCAAGGCTATCACCGTGGCCAGGCAGCACAGGGCAAATAATGGCATCATAATGGTGAAGCTCGGGCAACATCCGACGAAACACCGCAGGCGTTGAAGAAAAACCATGTAACATCAACAAGGCCCTGTTGTGTCTGCTCCCCCGGATATCAATGGGCGCTAACGCTTTGATTTGGTGAGGTGCTAAAGCCTTTCCCTGTTGACCACGCCACATATAACAAAAATCATGCGTATTCATGTTAAACCACCCCATTTAATCGATAGACTGCGCACAGTATAGAAGCCACAACACATGCATTTGTATAATTATTTTGCAAAAATAACGTAAAATTTTACAAATAAAACCCTTCTTAAGCCGTATTTAGCTAAAATTAACCTAAAGAGCATGATCACACTTCGATAAGGTTATGCAACATTTACAGGTCACTCGTCAATTGTTTTCATTTTAAACTGGTGAGCGTCTATACTTACAGTAATAAATTATTTTTTTAATGGGGATTATCATGGCACAAGACAAATCAGAAGAAAAAACCCAAACTTCAACCACAGAAACAAAAATTTCAAGTACAGATCCAAATGCAGTCAATACAAATACAAATACATCACAAGGTCCAACTAATGAAGGTTCAGACTCCCCCGGCCCGGTGCCAGAAGAAAAGGAGAAGGGACAGGGAAAGGGAAAGGAAGGCGGAAAGGGACCAAAAAAAGCTGAAGCAAAAAAACCTAAAAAATATACGCCAGACGAAATGGAACCGGGTGAAACACTCAGGGCACAGATGGCTTCCTTACAAAACGATGCCAATAAAATTGCCAAAATGGTATCCGAAAGAATTCACAATGCGATAAAAGACCTTGCAAAAATGGCTATAGGTGCCGCTTTAGGTATAGACAAGGATGCTGTGTCCGCGGGTGCTGTCTGGGATGCTGCCATGAAGGAACTACCAGAAATACAGGATAGCATTCAAAACGGCATAAATTCCCTTAGAGGGGAAGTTGGTAGTGAAAATGATCCTAAGAAGTTGGATGCACTTGCAAATAAATTTAACGACACAGCAACGGATCTAGAAAGCACTAAAAAGACCCTTGAAACAACGCAAAAAGCCTTGGGTGATGAATTAACAAGGCTAAAAGAAGAAGTCCCCAAGGCGATAGAAAAGACTATCGTGGATGCAAAACAGGCGCTTAATAATGCACAACAAGAAGCTAATGAGGCAACTCAAAAGTTTAAAAGTATAAAAGAGCCTACGGATCAAGATAAAGCTGACGTCAATAAAGCACTAGATAAGGTAGATCAGTGTAAAGATGACCTTAAACAAACGCTCAAAACTGCGGAGACTGATAGAGAAGACTTAAATAAAACTATCAAAACGGTAACCGCAGCACATAAAGAAGTAGGGAAGCAAGCAGAGACTACTGGTAAGCTTGCGGAAGAGGCTACAAAAAATGCGAAGGCAGCAAGCGAGAAAGCAGACAAACCCCGAGCAGAGGCACAAAATGCGGCTGATAAGGCAAATGAAACATACCAGGCCGCGCAAAAGAACGCAGATGATTTACGTTCGAAGGCCGATACTGAACAAGGGAAGATTGATGGTCCAAATGGTCTAAAGGCGGCTGCAAAACAAGCAAAAAGAGATGTTACGCTCGCACCAAACGGGATTAGCCCGGAAAATAAAGAGAAGTTGGAGGATAAAGCAAATAAAGCAGAAAGCGCCTTGAAAGAGCAAGAAAAAATAGCCGCTAAAGCAGAAGGGTATGCGGTTAAAGCAGAAAAGAACGCAGCAAAGAAAGAGGATAAAGCAAACAGTAAGGCTGAGAGCGCACAAGCCCTCAGTAGCGAACGAGGGCAACCCAACCAGGCAAAACCGACTGCTAAGCCAACACCTCCTGCACCTAGTCCCACCCCTAGTGGGCCAAAACCTGCTGTGCGCCCTACCAGTAATATCAGTAGCAGCAGCAGTAGTAGCAGCAGCAGCAGCAGTAGCAGTAATGGGCAGACCGTTACAAGGGCATCTAGCAGTGAACAGACGCTTGAGGGTAGCGGTAACATGAGTGCTCACACTCAAACTAGCACTATGACGCCCCGCCCGAATACACCAACCCCAGGGACTATCAGGGCAGACGCAGAAAATCCTTTAACGACGATGACAGAAATGCAAGTTTTGCAACGAAAAGAAAAGGCGAATCAAACAGCCGCAGACGAGAAAAAAGGACAAGACCCCGATGCGCCCAAAACAGCCGAAACAAGGTTATAAATTCCACGCCCAGCGCCCCCACTATCCCAGCGGGGCGGGGCATTGCACATCATAATCACTACAGCACCTTACATCAGCTTATGGGGCAAGCTCTCCAATCGGCCGGCTGGTGTTACCAAAACAAAGTTCAACTTGCGTTGCAATTCACTGACGGTGTCTGCGCCGGCATAAGTTAAGCCTGAACGTAATCCACCAATAATATCCGCAATGATTGCATCTTGATGATCGCTATAGGGCACCTCTGCAGAAACCCCTTCGGCGGTTTTCCACTCATGCATTTGGCCTAAAAATTCTTCCTGGGCTTCACGAGACGCCATGCCTCGGTAGCGTTTAACCTTGGTCCCGTCTTCCTTGGTGATGACTTTACCAGGAGTGGGTGCCGTGCCTGCCAACATGCCGCCTATCATGACGAAGTCTGCCCCAAAGGCCAAGGCTTTCACAATGTCGCCTGAGGTGCGGATCCCCCCATCAGCCACAATGGAGCGATCGGTTCGGGCACAATCTTGGATACAGGTGAGCATCGGCACCCCAAAACCTGTTTTAATCCGCGTACTACAAACAGATCCCCCACCGATGCCAGCTTTAATAATATCAGCCCCACAAGAGGACAAATAATCAGCGCCGGCATAAGTTGCAACATTCCCCGCCATAATACAACGGCTGCCTAGGAGTTGGCGTAAATTTTTTAAAGTTTTGCCCACGTATTTGGCATGGGCGTGCGCGACATCAACACAAAAATAATCAGCACCGGCATCTTTCAGGGCCTCCGCCCGCTCAAGCTCCGAACTCGTACAACCCACGGACACAAACACCGGCCCAAGACAGGCTTTAAATTGGCTAATATTATCCTCAACCGTTAAAAAACGATGCAATACACCAATGCCGCCTTTACTGTGCATGAAATTGGCCATTTTACTTTCGGTGATGGTATCCATATTAGAACTCATCACAGGCAAAGCGAGGCTTAGTTTTTCCAAGCGATCGGTCACATTGATCTCCACGACGCGTCGGGATTCATGGTGATTGTATGATGGAATAAGTAACACATCGTCGAAAGTGATAGCTTGATTAGACATGAGGGATCCTCTGATAAAATGCCGTACTATAAATGCTCAGCGGCATAATATGCAAGCCTTGATCGCTCACCACGGGTTAATGTCATGTGCGCACTATGCTCCCAATGTTTGAATCGATCCACAGCAAAGGTCAAGCCTGAGGTGGTTTCGCTCAAATAAGGGGTATCAATTTGCTTGATATCACCCAAACAAATAATTTTACTCCCAGGGCCTGCACGGGTGACCAATGTTTTAATTTGTTTTGATGTCAAATTTTGCGCCTCATCAATGATGATAAACCGATTTAAAAATGTCCGCCCGCGCATATAATTAAGGGATCGAATTTTTATTTTATTTTGAATTAAATCTTGCGTGGCCCCTCGGCCAAAGCTACCGCCTTCTTGCGTGCCCTGCAATACCTCAAGATTATCCATGAGGGCGCCCATCCAGGGCGTCATTTTTTCTTCTTCTGTTCCTGGCAAAAAGCCAATGTCCTCACCAACGGGAATGGTAACGCGCGTCATGATAATTTCCGTGTAGCGATTTTGGTCCAACACTTGTGTTAAACCTGCGGCTATCGTCAATAAGGTTTTACCGGTCCCCGCCGAGCCTTGCAGCGTGACAAAATCAATCTCTGGATCAAGCAAGAGGTTTAATGCAAAATTTTGTTCGCGATTACGCGCATTGATGCCCCAAACCAAATGTTTGGGTTGGGTATAATCACGCACCGTTTGCACCACCACACGGCCGGGCTCAATGGTCCGAACCATGGCTTGAAATAAATTATCGTGCGTGCTCAAACAATCATTGGGATTCCATTGGCTGGTTAAAGGGCCTGTGATACGGTAAAAAGTATTGCCACTGTCTTGCCATGCCTCCATGTCCTTGGCATGTGTATCCCAAAAATCATTGTCCAGCAAATGCATGCCACTGTGCAATAAATCAACATCATCCAACACTTGATCATTGTAATAATCCTCAGCAGGGATCCCGAGAATGCCTGCCTTAATGCGAAGATTAATGTCTTTGGAAACAATCACGACTTGTCTGTCGGGGGTTCGCTTCTGTAGGCCCTGCGCTGTGGCTAGAATACTATTATCCACTTTGTGGCCCGGCAGGGAGATAATCTGTTCTTGTTCAAAATTATCCGTTTGAAAAAATAACCGCCCGCTGCTTTTTACCCCATCTTTATTTAAAAAACTGGGAATGGGTAAGCCTGCAACAATCTGCTGATGGGTGGCATTACTCATCAATTCAACCAACATGCGGTTGGTTTGACGGACGTTTCGCGCGACCTCTGATATCCCTGTTTTGTGATTGTCTAATTCTTCTAAGACAACCATGGGTAAGTAGATATCATGTTCCTCAAAGCGATACATGGCGCTTGGATCATGCATTAAGATATTGGTATCAATGACAAATAACTTGCGTTCTATACTATTTCTATCCATGAAATGATCCCATAAAAATCAATTAACTCATTGTGATGAGGGGAGAAGACTTCGTCAAGCAGTATTGAAGGATATACAAAATTTCCACTCCCTGACGGTCATGGCTCGGTTTTCCTGTCCTGATTTAAATCATTTTAATGCCATCGCGGGAGTCAGGGCTCATTTCTTTCCGCTTAGCGCCATAATGCGTTATAATCCTTTTTTTTCATTTAATTAATATTCAGGCCACTCATGACAACCCATAAACCCCAAAGTGCCACTATCGTGGTGAATAAGAAAGTGCGCTTTGATTACTTTATCGAAGATGAGTATGAAGCGGGCCTGGTGCTTGAAGGTTGGGAAATTAAAAGTCTGCGGGCTGGCAAAATCAATTTATCAGATGCCCACGTGATTATTAAAAATGCGGAAGCCTTTTTATTAGGGGCCCAAATTCAACCCCTACCCACGGCCTCGGCCCATCTCCACCCTGATTCAACCAGAACCCGTAAATTACTATTAAATCGACGGGAGCTCGATAAATTAATCGGTTCGGTTGAACGCCACGGGTATACCTTGGTACCCTTGAATCTCTATTGGAAACGCAATCGCATCAAGATGAAAGTCGCCTTGGCCAAGGGAAAAAAATCACACGATAAACGAGAAACAACCAAAGACCGTGATTGGCAGCGTGATCGCTCGCGAATTATGAAAAAAAACCAATATTAGGAGACAACCCTATGTGTGGAATAATGGGTGCTGCATCAGGTCGAGATATTAGCCAGGTCCTGCTCGAAGGACTCCGTCGCCTTGAATATCGGGGCTATGATTCAGCAGGAATCGCCGTCATTGACAGCGCAGGGCGATTAAAACGACTGAGAATCTTAGGGAAAGTCCAAGCCTTGGCCGATGCCATGACTGAGACCGCCATAACAGGCCACACCGGCATTGCCCACACGCGCTGGGCCACACATGGAAAACCTTCTGAAGAAAATGCACACCCCCACCTTTCGAATGGTGAAGTCGCCGTCGTTCATAACGGCATCATTGAAAATTATGAAGCCCTTCGCACCTATTTACAGGACAGGGGCTACGAGTTTACCTCAGAAACAGACACCGAGGTCGCAGCCCATCTCATTCACTACCATTATCAACAAGATAAATCTTTATTGCGCGCCGTGCAGGCCACTGCAGCACAAATGGAGGGCGCCTTCTCGTTGGGGGTTCTGCACCAAAACAACCCCAATGAACTGGTTGCTATCCGTAAAGGAAGCCCACTGGTCATAGGCCTTGGCGTAGGGGAACAATTTATTGCCTCCGATGCTTTGGCACTGCGATCATTTGCTCAATCCATTATTTACCTTGAAGAAGGCGACAGTGCTTGTCTCACGGCCACTGAGCTATCCATCTATGATGCCCAAAATCAACCGGTGCAACGCCAGGCTCAGCCCTTGAAAGAAGATGCCTTGGCAGTGAGCAAAAGCCCTTATCGTCATTTTATGCTTAAAGAAATTTTTGAACAGGGCAAAGTATTAGCCGATACATTAGAAGGCCGAACCACGAGCCTTGAGGTGCTCAGAGCAAGCTTTGGGGAACGGGCCATAGCCCTGTTTACACAAACACGTCACATTCACATTGTTGCCTGCGGAACGAGCTATCACGCTGGGATGATTGCAAAATACTGGCTTGAATCACTCACCAATCGCCCCACACAAGTAGAAATCGCCAGCGAATATCGATACCGTGATGTGGTGGTCAGCCCCAACACGCTCTTTATCACCATCTCACAATCGGGCGAGACAGCTGATACGCTGGCTGCACTGTATAAAGCCAAAACCATGGGTTATTTGGCTAGTTTTGCCATTTGTAATGTCGCCTCCAGTAGCTTGGTGCGAGAATCTGATGCCGTATTTTTGACGCGTGCCGGCGTTGAAATTGGCGTTGCCTCCACCAAAGCCTTTACAACGCAACTGGCAGCCCTTTTAATGTTAGCCGCAGCCCTTTGCCCTGATGAACGCGCCAAAGAAGTCTTAGCGGAATTACAGCAATTGCCTGCAACCTGTGAACGTGTCTTAAACATCAATACAGCCATTCAATCATTGGCTGTCCGATTTGTTAATAAAGAGCACGCGCTATTTCTTGGTCGAGGCGTTCAATACCCCGTGGCGCTGGAAGGGGCACTAAAATTAAAAGAAATTTCCTATATTCATGCAGAAGCCTATCCTGCAGGCGAGTTAAAACATGGCCCCCTGGCCTTGGTTGATAGCACGATGCCTGTGGTCGCCATTGCCCCCAATGATGAATTATTAGATAAATTAAAGTCTAACTTACAAGAAGTCAGTGCCCGAGGCGGTGAATTATTTGTATTCGTTGACGATGCAGAAAACTGGCAAAACAATGGGGCTCACCTTATTCATGTCCCGACCTGTGGACATTGGATAGCCCCGATCATTTATACAATCCCTTTGCAATTGTTGGCCTACCACGTTGCCGTGGCAAAGGGTACGGATGTGGACCAGCCTCGCAATTTAGCAAAGTCTGTGACGGTGGAATAAAGTATACTGCGCGCGGTCCCCTGTTAAGTTTGGTAGCGATGTTAATTTTTTGCCAAAAAACTTAACATGGGACCGCGCGCAGCATAAATTCGCATCATCCCACAAAAGGCGATATAATTAGCGCGTTTTTTACCATGGTTTACGGGGAAGTGAATGACAGAAAAGATATTGACGCCAGCAGCAATCATTGCAGGCGAACTTAAAGTGAAAATGTCACAAGTTGAAACTGCAATTCACCTATTGGACGATGGGGCGACAGTGCCTTTTATTTCGCGTTACCGCAAGGAAATGACCGAGGGGCTTGATGACACACAATTGCGACTACTGGCCGAACGATTACACTATCTACGTGAGTTAGATGACCGCCGTCTTTTGGTGTTGCAAACGATCCGGGAACAAGACAAATTAACCCCTGAGTTAGAAGCCGCTATCCTTAGCGCGGACACCAAAACCCGCTTAGAGGATTTATACCTGCCCCATAGGCCCAAGCGCCGCACCAAAGCCCATGTGGCCAAAGAAGCGGGTCTTGAACCCCTTGCCCATGCGCTATGGCAAGATTCCACCCTAGAACCCGAAGCCCATGCCGCATCATTTATTAATCCTGAAGCCGGCATCAATGACATCGCTGCAGCCCTTGAGGGAGCCCGTCAAATTCTCATGGAGCAATTTGCAGAAGATCCTGAACTCCTCAACGAATTACGTCACTATTTATGGCAACATGGCGTTATCACCGCCACAGGGGCCAAGGGAAAAAAAGCAGCTGGCAACAAATTTGCTGATTATTTTGCCTATGCAGAACCCATTCATAAAATTCCATCCCACCGTGCGCTCGCCCTTTTTCGTGGCCGCCGTGAAAGCTCACTGCAATTGGCCCTCACCTTGCCTGAGGACCCTAGCTATGGTGAAAAGCGCGTTGCGAGCTATTTTAAAATTGCAACACAACAACCCCCTGCCTCTGCTTTCATCATGGACACCGTCCGCATGACTTGGAAGCTGAAATTATTCACCAAACTAGAATTGGAGCTATTAAGCCGTCTTCGTGAACTGGCTGATGAAGAAGCCATCCGCGTCTTTGCTTGTAATTTACGCGATCTATTATTAGCAGCCCCTGCTGGCCCGCAAATCACCATTGGACTTGATCCAGGTATTCGCACAGGCGTCAAAGTGGTTGTGGTGGATAGGACGGGCAAACTCCTGGATTATACGACTGTCTTTCCCCTTCCTCCCCAAAATGAATGGCACCAAGCCATTGCAGCCTTGGCTAAATTAGCAGCCAAACACGAAGTGAATCTCATTAGCATTGGCAATGGGACAGGCTCTCGTGAAACAGAACGCTTGGTCACTGAAATGATCAAAATGTATCCTGATATAAAATTAGCCAAAGTCATGGTCAGCGAAGCCGGGGCTTCCGTCTATTCAGCCTCTGAATTAGCGGCCAACGAATTCCCTGATTTGGATGTCACCTTGAGAGGTGCTGTGTCCATTGCCAGGCGCCTACAAGATCCGCTGGCAGAGCTTGTAAAAATTGAGCCTAAAGCCATTGGCGTGGGCCAATATCAACATGATGTGAATCAATCTCGATTGGCGCGCAGCCTTGAAGGGGTCGTGGAGCATTGTGTCAATGCCGTCGGCGTCGACGTGAACACGGCCTCCGTTCCCTTATTAATGCATGTCTCAGGGCTAAATGAGCCCCTTGCAAAAAATATAGTGGAATACCGTGATACGCATGGTGCTTTTAAAAATCGAGAACAATTAAAAGAAGTCGCGCGGATGGGGGAGAAAGCCTTTCAACAAGCCGCTGGATTTTTACGAATTATGCAGGGCGATAATCCATTAGATGCCTCTTGTGTGCATCCAGAAGCCTATCCCTTAATAGAAAGAATTCTCAAAGATAAATGCATTGAGATCAATCAAGTCATTGGGAACCGTGAATTACTACAAAGTGTTAATGCAGCCGACTACACCAACGAACATTATGGCCTACCGACCATCTGCGATGTGTTACAAGAGCTCGAAAAACCAGGACGTGACCCACGGCCTGAATTTAAAACCGCAAGCTTTAAAGAAGGCGTTGAGGATATTAGTCATTTGAGTGAAGGAATGATTCTTGAGGGCGTGGTCAGCAACGTGACCAATTTTGGTGCTTTTGTAGATATCGGCGTGCATCAAGATGGACTGGTTCATATTTCCGCCATGACGAACCGCTTTATCACTGATCCACGGGCCATCGTTAAAGCGGGCGATGTGATCACCGTCAAAGTGGTCGAAGTGGATAAAGAGCGCCGTCGCATTGGATTAACCATGCGACTTCAAGAAGAAAAAACGACACCCCCTCCTAAAAAAGCGGACAAATTGTCTGGCGTGGATGAGACGCGACGAAGAAAACAGGCACAAGCTGCTAAAAAGATTGAACCCGCCAAAAAAGCGCCGGAACCTAAAAAAATAAATCCTTTCAACACAACCATGGCAGATGCCTTATCTAAACTAAAGCGTGGATCTGAATCATGACACTCTCAAAAGGTGAAATCACGATCCAAACACTCGCGATGCCTGCGGATACCAATGCCAATGGCGATATTTTTGGTGGGTGGCTCGTCTCCCAAATGGATTTAGCCGCCGGCATATTGGCCAAAAAAATATCTCGTGGACGAGTCGCGACCATCGCCATTCACTCAATGACCTTTCATCGACCCGTTCATGTGGGCGACTTGGTGAGTTGCTGTGTAGAGCTCATAAAACTAGGGAACACCTCTTTGACCATTGCTGTTGAGGCCTGGACAGAAGCTTTAGCAACCGGCGAAAAATACTGTGTGACCGAGGGCACCTTTGTGCTTGTCGCCATTGATGACGAGGGGCGCCCCCGACAGGTGCCAAAACCCACATGACAAAAAACAACTTAGAACATTTGAAGCAGTGGATAGCCGATATGGCACGCCTACTTGATAAAAATGAAGATCCCGCTCCAGAATACTATACCTATTTTCTGGATGAACCTGAATTGGCTTTGCGATTGGTAGAGCTGATTGATGCCATTGAAGAAGCCAAGGTGGATGATGACCATCGCTCCTATTATTCAGCTTGCATTTTTGCGCTGGATATTTGCGTAGCCCAATTGCAAGTCGCCTGTGAAAATGGCAACAAATTAGCCATAAAAACCCTCGATCAGCTCATGGCCGCATTGGCAACAGCCATCCTCAGCAATCAGCATTCCTTAAGTTTTTGGCTTCCGATTTTAAATGCATTTTACGAAGTCCATGTGGAGTTATCCCCTGAATTAAAAAATGCCTACCTTGACCTTGCGAGTGAAGAAGAAGATTTAAGTCCTGAAGAAGAAATTTCGCATTTAAATTCTATTCGCGATTTAATTCATGAATTGTCTGATTTGTCAGTATTTGACATCGCTGAGAATTTTTTCGCCCAAAGCTATGCCATGCCTGCTGATTTTTTTAGCGACCTGGTCATGGATTTGTATAGTATTGAGGAAGGCCAAGAGGTTGCTTTACTGACCTTGCTCCATCCCAAACAAGACGTTCGGGATGTCGTCGTTGAAACCCTCGAGCATTTGATGCAAAACATTATCCTGAGCCCCCTCTCGCTCTCCCGCTTACAAGTCATTAAACATTGGTACCCTACTGACTATCATGCACAATTTGATCGCTGGATAAAACAACAACGAAAAAAAGGCGTGGTGTATGACCGTGAAAAGACGCCACCAACCATCCGAATTAAAGCCAGCGAAGTCGATGGGGGGGGCGCTCAAGGTCTATTTATTCATTTAAAGAAAAACCGTAAAAACCGCTTATGTGGTTTATTATTAAAACAGGATATTGGCATAAAAGATGCGTGGATTACGCCCTTTATTTCAAACCAAGACATCGCATCCTATTATGATGAAGCCTTTGGCGACAGCGTCATGCTCCGTGACGTGGACGCGACCTACCTGATGATGATGAGCAATCATTTTTTAGCCTTAACCATTGAACGAGGCGGCATGCCTGACTTGCATTTACTGGAAATGCAGGAGGAACTAGGCCTGCATTGGCACCCCCAACGACTGGATGTTCCCTATTTAATCGAACAATTGTCCGTGCAGATCAGTCCATTCACAGCAGAGAACCTACAGGCTTCGTTGAAACGCTCCAAATCATGGCCAAAAAACAAACAATTTACAGAGTCATGGTACATTGAAAATTCTGAAATTGATAAATTAGTGAATCGCTCTAGCAGTTATGTCGATGGGGTGAAGGTGTGTCGGTTTGGGGATGCCATCAAAGCGGTTTTTGCCGAAGAAATGGAATTACACCGGGACCACTGGTTATTTCATTTTTTATGGATAACCTTATGGCTAAAATCCTCTGCCCGAAAGAATGATACAACCTGGCAAGACAGTTTTTTCATCGCCTATGCCATTCAAACCGGCATGCCCTTAGACGCCATCCCGATCATGCATGAAATCTGCAATCAATCCGTTATCAATAGCGTAGAAACAATGCAAGAGCGCCGCACGCATCTGAATCGAGAGTAACTCGTACTCAAAGTCCCAACCAGCGAATAAAGTGGTTGCTTGTACGTAAATTAACAATCGGTTTGAGCTCGCAATTCAAGGTGTAGCTTCTAACATCCCCAGCATTCTTTGTTGAGCCCCCATTCAGCTTAACCTCTTTTATTTTCCCAAAAGGTACAATTTGCATCTCAGTGGCATAATAGCCTCGTACCATCTTGATGACCGGCACAACAAAATAGACAGCCTTTAATGCACTGGGGGCGTCATTTAAAGCCGAATCTTGGGTCGCAATGCTTTTAAATTCATGATTACTTAAGGCAATATATTCTACCTGATTGATTTGACGACGCAGCATACGCTCTAAGGGAGCATTGGTTTTAAAGGTCTGCACGTACATATCAGCAGACATCACGAGAATAGCCTCATTGTCTTCTCGCTTATTCGTTTGATGAAGCGAGGTGAACAACACTTCTTCTCGTGTTTTTTTATCTTCATTGAGCGATTGAGCCTCAGGCGCTCGATCCATCTTTTGTTGGTGTGGAGATACATTGGCACAGGTTTGGAATTTCGAGGTTGAAAACCAGGTGTCACTGGGATAATAAATCACAAACAATGACTCATTTTTAATGGTATTAATAATTGATTCAGTCAGATGATCAGGAACCGCCGGACACCCCCAACTGCGACCCGCTCTCCCATATTTCTTTATAAAACTATCCTCAACATACCAGCCACCATGCATCACCACGGCCCGACTGGATGCATTATCATTAAAGCCCCTGTCTAGGCCAGCCAATTGCAAGGACAAACCATGACGGCCTTGATAAGCTTTTTCAGTTCTGAAGACCCCCATACTACTGGCTTTGCTGTTATTCTTATTTGAAAAATAGGTGGTTGATAACACACCGGAATTAAGTCCATGGGAAACATAGGTATGAAACAGTAATTTTTGTTCTTTTAAATCAAACACCCAGAGCCGCTTTTGACTAGAGGGCTGTGAATAATCAATCACCGTTAATATTGTATTGTGTTCAATATTATGAGCATTCGCACAAGTTAACGAAGTTAATACCTTATTAATAACCGCCATGCTAAGCGTAGGTGCTTCGGCCTGCAACATGGATTTGACTTCACTCAAAGGTCTCGGGGTGATTTGAAGATAAGCCTGTTCTGTATTAATAATCTGTGCAATGTCATTCATCAAATTGGCATCCAAGGCCATCGATTTTGTATTTTGCAATCCTTCTGTGGGTGGTAACACGAACCCTGTTGATGCAACCACCAAAAGCCACAATAATGTTTTTATCATCATCATTCCTTGTGTTCGATTGACAACCAAAAAACCTTTTTGACTACATATGAGTCACTATAGTTCAAATTTATCATAAATGCAGGTTTTTTTAAAAAAACATATGGGTTGTGAATCGCGGTCCTCAGGATATTTATTGTTGCAAGTCATACTAACCTCGACTTTAGCCATTTTTTGCAATTCCGTCATTGCGAGTGAAACGAAGCAACCCAGGAGCTCAAAGTGAGCAACTATAAGACATGAAATCGCTCTCTTCGAACCTCTGGGTTGCTTCGTTTCACTCGCAATGACGGAATTTAAATCAT
>CANJHO010000043.1 GCA_947474165.1 Legionellaceae bacterium | reverse complement strand
TACAATTGATATTATTTAAACAAAAAGAGACAATACAATCTCTAAAACTCAACGACGACTTCAGATCTGTTTCGGGCTCATTCTTGGATTGGAAAATACTGCAGGGATTAGGGCAGGGCAAAATCATGTGTGATACAAAATAGATCACACACATTTATCTATTATCATATTTAATAAAACGTGTAGGGTAATAGTAGCGATAAGCGACATGCCCACCAGATTCAGCACAAAGGTGTGCACGCGGAGCTTTGCACCCTACATGATATTTTGAGCAAAAACAGACCTCATCGGTTGATTTGCTTTGGTAGTGCCACATATAATGAGCCGGCGTGATTTAAATCATTTGCTTCAATACCCGCCTGCTCACCCTCACCCTTATAAACATCGACATGAGCCCCCATAATGGCACCACCAGCATCTTGAGCCACACAAAAGGAGGTGGAGTTTTTGCATTGATAGATAAAATTCATTCCAACAGGAATGACCCTGTGATCCGTTGCGCAGGAGGCATGTGGCGCTAGAGAAATATTTTCTGAACCATAAGGCCCACCTGCTTCTTTAGCAAAAAATACAAAACTTTGATCGCGATTTCGTAAGTTAGTGGCTTTATCACGATTAAGCGGATTATCTAGATATTGGCGAATAAGTTTTTCCGAGGCACCACTTTGTCTGATTTTTTTAGACACGTTACAGCGTAACTTTGCTTCATCATGACATTTGGGATCTTTAGCGCAACGTTCAATGGTTTCAAGGTTACCACCACAGCTTGGGTCTTGCGCACATTGGACGATGCGACCCAGCATGGTTCGTGGTCTACCGTTAGCACCATCGTAATTGATATGAAATGATTGGCCGTCCAGCATTAATGAGCCAGAACCTTGAAGCATTAAAAAAGCCGGATCATTGGGATCTTTAACATAGCCAATGATATGTTTTGGATTTAAAGCCCCATGATCAATTTCATCTCGGTCAGGGGCTATAGAGTAGGTGCCATCGGGATTTTTAAGACAAAATCCACGCACCATTTTGCTAATGGGGTCAATGCCGCAGAGTGGTTCTTTCAGATTAAATTTTTTGCATTCCGAGGCGACCTTTACAATACCTGGGTTATGGTAGATAGGATATAAAAATTTCCCATCCCGTTTGGTATGAGCTTCCACAGCGGCTGGTGCGTAATAGGCCGTAAATTGAACAGCACCTTTTTTAAATCCGGCATGATTTTCAGGCCAGCCGTCGCTTTTATACCAGTCAAATTCGGTTTTGATAGTTGATAAATAGGTTTGAAAATTGCCATGGGCCGCCTTTGCAAGCATGAGCATTTTTTTGTTGGTATTAAGGCACCATTCATGGCGCTTGAATGGGTGACCTGCAATAGTCACCGTTTGAAATTCACCTTGGTTTTTTTTACAATTTTCAATTTGACGATTTAATGCGGTGATCACTTCATCCATATTGCCCATAGGGTTATCCAAGGGTAATTCCGATATGGAAATTTTATGAAATTTAAAGGGGAACACACCGGGTTCTTTGGCCGTCATTTTCTGTCTCATGCTAATGTCTGCAAGCCTTCTGATATCTAAACAGCGTTGGATCGGATCAGCAGGCAGTGCTGCATTGGTGATGATGCTAAAACTCATGAGTACAATGATGAATGCTGATTGAAACATAGGTATCCTTTATCCTACTTAGGAGGATTCTAGCCTCCTAAGGGTTGAGCTTAGGCCCAACATTGATTTGAATTCATAATAGGGATTATATACTGCATGGATGAAGGGTGGTCAAGGTTTTGTGCGGCGTAACATGAAATGTCGTGGTTGAGGCTTATGAAAAACAACGAAACGTTTTGAATTGCTGAGGACTTCTGATCCTACTTTGGCTCTAGCTCGTGCCATGGTATGATGGTTCTCTTTTATTCGACGGAGTAGTTTTTCATGACATTCGAAAAAATTCATAGGCCAGCCGAGGGTCAGGCAATTACTGTTAATGCTGATCTCACATTGAATATTCCTGATAATCCCATTATTCCTTTTATTGAAGGGGATGGCATTGGTGTTGATGTAACGCCTGCCATGATCAAAGTGGTCGATGCCGCAGTCAAAAAAGCTTATGGCGATAAAAAGAAAATTGCCTGGATGGAAATTTATGCCGGTGAAAAAGCAACAACAGTGTATGGTGCATCAGAATGGTTGCCTAAAGAAAGCTTGGATGCGATTAAAGCCTTTGTTGTTTCAATTAAAGGGCCACTGACTACACCAGTAGGTGGGGGAATTCGTTCGTTAAATGTGGCTATTCGTCAAGAATTGGATCTGTATACCTGTCTTCGTCCGATCCGTTATTTTACGGGGTCACCCAGTCCGGTTAAGGAACCTTGGAAGACTGACATGGTTATTTTTCGTGAAAATTCAGAAGATATTTATGCCGGCATTGAATGGCAAGCTGATTCACCTGAAGCGAAACAATTGATTCAGTACCTGCAACAAGAGATGGGTGTTAAAAAAATTCGATTTCCAGAACATTGTGGGATTGGTATAAAGCCCGTTTCGAAAGAAGGAACCACACGCCTCGTGAAGGCCGCCATTCAATATGCAATAGACAATCAACGCGATTCTGTCACCTTGGTTCATAAAGGTAATATCATGAAATTCACTGAGGGTGCCTTTAAAGATTGGGGATACCAGGTTGCGCGTGATGCGTTTGGGGCTAAAGACTATCAAGGTGGGCCTTGGATGGAAATTACAAATCCTAAAACAGGTCAACCCATTGTGATTAAAGATGTGATTGCTGATGCCTTTTTGCAACAAATATTGTTGCGGCCCGAAGAATATAGTGTGATTGCGACGCTTAACCTCAATGGTGACTATATCTCTGATGCATTGGCAGCCCAAGTGGGTGGTATTGGAATAGCTCCTGGCGCTAATTTAGGCGATGGTATTGCGGTGTTTGAAGCAACCCATGGGACAGCACCTAAATATGCAGGTCTTGATAAAGTCAATCCGGGTTCTTTGATTTTGTCAGCAGAAATGATGCTTCGTCATTTAGGCTGGATAGCTGCGGCTGATCTTATTATCAAGGGGACTGAAGGGGCGATTGAAGCAAAAACAGTGACTTATGATTTTGAGCGCCTAATGCAGGGGGCTACCTGTGTCGGTAGCATGGGTTTTGCGGATGCTATCATTAAGCACATGTAAATAAACGTGAAGGTTATCTGGCCAGGATGTGGTTGAATCTAGCGGTACACAGAATATTAGCAATATATATTCAATTTTACTGGCCAAATAGGCAAGGGTCGTCTATAAAATTAGATATAGGGTGTTTGAAATGAGTGGGCATTTTTTAATGGGTGTTGTGGAGGGCAAGACCGCGGAAACGAAGGTCTTGCCCGCCCTTAAAGAACCTAAAAAGTATAAAGTGGTTTTGCTTAACGATGATTATACGCCGATGGAGTTTGTAGTAGAGATATTAAAGCATTTTTTTCATTTTAATGAGGCAATGGCAACACAAGTCATGCTTCAGGTTCATTTACAAGGGCGAGGTGTGTGTGGTGTTTTCACACGGGACATTGCCGAGACCAAAGTATTCCTGGTCAATGATTATGCCAGGACTAACCAACATCCATTGCTGTGTAGTATGGAACAGGAATAACAGTGGTGGTTAGACGGGAGTCGCGATCATGTTAAATAAAGAGCTTGAATTCACCTTAAATTTAGCTTTTAAGGAAGCCAAAGAAAAACGTCATGAATTTATGACGGTGGAGCACCTTCTTTTATCGTTGCTTGATAATCCAGCTGCGGGCAGTGTGCTGCATGCTTGTGATGCGAATATAGATGCTTTGCGACGTGATTTAATCGAATTTATCGATGAAACAACGCCCAAAATCCCCTTGGATGAGATCGATCGTGAAACCCAACCCACACTCGGTTTTCAACGGGTATTGCAACGGGCGGTGTTTCATGTGCAATCGGCAGGTAAAACTGAAGTTAGTGGTGCCAACGTTTTAGCTGCTATTTTTAGTGAGCAAGAGAGCCAAGCGGTCTATTTTCTCCGTCGTGAAAACATTACGCGTTTGGATGTGATTAACTATATTTCTCATGGCGTATCAAAGTATCAAAGCAATGACATGGGTGATGGCATGAATCCTGCCATGGAAGATGACATGATGGGATTTGAGGGCAATGAATCCTCACTTGAAAATTATTGCATGAACCTAAACAAACGAGCACGGCAGGGTAAAATTGATCCACTCATCGGCCGGTTTGAAGAAACGCAACGGACTGTACAAGTATTATGCCGACGTCGAAAAAATAATCCTTTGCTGGTGGGTGAGGCCGGTGTAGGAAAAACAGCGATTGCTGAAGGTCTGGCCCGACGAATTGTTGATGGTGAGGTGCCAGAGGCAATTAGCCATTGTGTAGTGTATTCACTTGATCTTGGATCATTGTTGGCGGGTACAAAATACCGAGGCGATTTTGAGAAGCGTTTGAAGGCCGTTTTAAAACAACTGAGTGAGCAAGAGGGCGCTATTTTATTCATTGATGAAATTCACACGATTATCGGTGCAGGGGCTGCATCCGGTGGGGTGATGGATGCATCGAACCTGATTAAACCCCTTCTGGCGAATGGGGAGTTAAAATGCATTGGTTCAACTACTTACCAAGAATATCGTGGGATTTTTGAGAAAGATCGCGCATTGGCTCGACGCTTTCAAAAAATTGATATCACAGAGCCTAGCATTGCTGAAACCTTTGAAATTTTAAAAGGCCTTAAAGGGCGTCTTGAAGAGCATCATGGGGTAAAATTTGCAATCTCAGCCCTTAAAGCAGCAGCTGAATTGTCTGCAAAATATATTAATGACCGATTTTTACCAGACAAGGCCATTGATGTGGTGGATGAGGCGGGTGCTTATCAAAACCTATTAACCCTTAACAAACGGAAAAAAACCATCGGTGTGTCTGACATTGAGAGTGTGGTCGCGAAAATTGCGCGAATTCCCGTTAAAAAGGTATCTGCTCGTGATAAAGATACCTTACGTAATTTAGAACGTGATTTGAAGTTACTGGTTTATGGACAAGATGAAGCCATTACCGCCCTTTCTTCAGCGATTAAATTGGCGCGTTCAGGCCTACGAGAACCTGAAAAACCCGTGGGTTGTTTTCTTTTTTCAGGGCCAACGGGTGTAGGTAAAACAGAAGTTACAAAACAGTTAGCCAATGTATTGGGCATTGAATTATTACGTTTTGACATGACAGAATACATGGAAAAACACACGGTATCTAGATTAATTGGTGCGCCTCCTGGTTATGTGGGGTATGATCAAGGTGGTCTATTGACCGAGGCTATCAATAAACATCCCCATTCAGTTCTTTTGCTCGATGAAATTGAAAAAGCCCATCCAGATGTTTTTAATCTACTCTTACAAGTCATGGATCATGGGACCTTAACCGACACCAATGGTCGACAAGCGGATTTTCGCCATGTTATTTTGGTGATGACCAGTAATGCAGGCGCCAGTGAAATCAGTCGCAACTCTATCGGTTTCTCCTTGCAAGACAATACAAATGATGGCCTGGATGTGATTAAACGCCAATTCAGTCCAGAGTTTAGAAACCGCTTGGATGCGATCATTAACTTTAAGTCCTTGGATGAAGCGACAATTGGATTAATTGTTGATAAATTCATCATGGAGTTGGAAGAACAATTGTTGACTAAAGGGGTTACCTTCACGGTTGAAAAATCAGCACGGGAGTGGTTAATCGAGCATGGCTACGATAAATCAATGGGTGCCCGACCAATGGCGCGTTTAATCCAGGAAAATATTAAAAAACCACTGGCAGAAGAGCTGCTCTTTGGGAAATTAACCAAGGGGGGGCATGTGAATTTAAATACTAGAGATGGGAAATTATATTTTGACAGCCATGAAAATCGAGAGGGCGTCTGTTGAGGCTAAAAATATGTTAAAGGTAGGGTTGTTTAATCAATTAAGCGTAATCAAAGAAGTTTCGTTTGGTCTTTATCTAGATGGTGGTGAACGGGGTGAAATTTTGTTACCTAACAAAGTTGTGCCACCGGGTGCTACGGTGGGTTCTTTGTTGGACGTGTTCATCTATTATGACTCCGATGACAAAATTATTGCCACAACGGCTCGCCCTCATATCCAATTAGCCCGTTGTGCTTTTTTGAAGGTTGTCGATGTGAATCGTGTGGGGGCTTTTCTTGATTGGGGTTTGGATAAAGACTTATTGGTGCCCAAGTCAGAGCAGTATTCTCCGATGGAAAAAGATAAATCCTATCTTGTTTATGTGAAGTATGATAATCAAGGTCGCCTGATTGCCAGCTCTAAACTAGATTATTTCTTGGATAAAATGCCGGCCTCTTTCAAGCCAGGAGACAGGGTAAGTCTTCTGATAGCAGACACCACCGCTTTAGGAAAAAAAGTCATTATTAATGACACCCATTGGGGCTTAATCTATTCCGGGGATATCTTTCAACCCGTGAGTTATGGAAAAAGAATTCCAGGCTATATTAAAACGGTCCGAGAAGATGGCAAGATTGATGTGGTTTTAAGACAAATGGGGCAAGATAACATCCGTGAGTTAGGTCGTCGCATCCTTGCAGAATTACATAAAATGGGTGGTTTTTTAGCCCTGCATGACAAGAGTCCCCCTCTGGACATTCAGCGCACGTTCGGTGAGAGCAAGAAAAATTTCAAAAGTGCGATTGGTCAATTATATAAGCAAGGAGAGATAACCATCGAATCCGATGGTATTCGTTTGCAGTCTCGAAGTACTTAAGCCATGAAATCACCAAATGGACACCGACTTCACAGGCGTTTGCAAGCTACACACCTCAGAAAAACCGCCATTGTTACAAATCACCAATCCCATGGGGTCAATTGTTAACACACCACCTTGCCACAAACAGCATCCTTGAACGTGCTCTAATTCCATGACGGCATGAATGGTACAGTAGCAGCTTGAATAATAACCATTATTACACACATAACGGCCAGCAGAGGAGTCGCAATAATTAATTCCACCCATCTTAGCACAGCAGTCAGGACAGACGGCAAAGGCGGCTTGGGTCAGCATGGTTAATACAATCGTGAGAGCACAGGACAAACGAGTGGAGAAACGCATGACTTTATCCCATAAGGTTATATAAATTTAGCATAGCACATCCTTTCTACAAATCAATTTTGAAACTTAATCTTCAATTAATGCAACGTCTATCTCTTTAATTTCCAGTTCAACGGACTCAATTTTTTGAAACCGTTGTGTTATTTTTTTAGCGGATGTATTCACTTCATTCACATCTTGGTGGGCTAAATCGATGTGCTTGGATAATTTATCCATGCGTTTTTCAAAGCGTTGAAAATCATCAGCAAGCGCATGTAAATGTTTTTGGATAATATGGACTTGCTTTCGTGTGGCATCGTCTTTTAATACGGCTCTGGCAGTGGTGAGAACTGCCATTAAGGTACTGGGTGAAACGAGCCATACTTTTAAACGTTGAGACAGGGCAATGACCTCGGGATAATTGGCATGCACTTCAGCAAAGATGGACTCGGCTGGGATAAACATGACGGCACCATCAGTGGTTTCATTCGGAATAATGTATTTTTCTGCGATGTCTTTGATGTGCTTTTGCATGTCTTGTCGAAATTGTTGTTGCAGAGACTTTTTCTCCACGGAGCCTGCATCAACGTTCATGAGTTTTTGATAGGTTTCTAGGGGGAATTTTGCATCAATGACGATATTCCCTGTGGGTTCAGGTAAAAACAAAATACAATCAGCCCTTTTTTGATTGCTTAAGGTATATTGCATGCTGTAATGCGTGCTTGGGATCATATTCGCAATGAGATTTTCCAGTTGGACTTCACCAAAGGCGCCCCGTGCGCGCTTATCAACCAATACATCTTGTAAACTCATTACATGTGAGGAGAGTTCCGTAATTTGCTTTTGAGCTTCATCAATAATGGTTAGGCGACGGACCACATCAGTAAACGTCGATGATGTTTTTTCAAACCCCTCGGTTAGGCGATGATTAACCTGCTGGGTCAGGCTATGCAAGTGGGTGCGTATTTCCTCAGTGAGGGTATGAAGGTGGGCTGTCAATGAACTTGAGTGTTGTTTGAAGCTGTGGCTCATTTGTTCCCGCACATCAGCCATTTGACCTTGCATGGTTTCTGTCATGAGCTTTTGACTGGTTAATTGGCCTTGTGTAATTTTTTCAAAAATAGTGTGTTGGCCGGTTTGTGAGATATGTTGTAAATCCACGTGTAATTGGTGAATCTGCGTGGTGAGTGCTTGTTGAAGTTTTTCATAATGGAGATCTGCTTTAGATAGGTGTTGGGTATGTCGACGAATAAGGATAACGAGCAGCAATGTTTGGAGTGTGAACCCGATGCCAATGAGGGCAAAAAATGGATTGATGAGTAATTGGGTCATTTAAAACCTGCACAGTATAAAAAGTTAGGCGTAGTATACTGTGCTTCTAAATAACTTTCCTTATTTTATCTCACTACCCCTGGGCCTGAAGAGGGGGTATAGGCTTTTAGTGCATCTATAACCGCTTTAGGCGATGATTGGCTTTCTTCTGGTAACGCTAATCCTAGCGCATCATTGAGTTTGTTTAACCACTGAGGACTCAAGTGAGCGCTTGCATTGATCATTTGGGCTACACGATTCTCTTCTTTAAAAAATGAAAGGGATTGTTTCGTGGATTGAGTGCATTGATGTAATAGGGCTTCAAATAGAAATTTCATTTTTTTAAGATCATTTTCAAGGAGAGCCGATGCGAATTGCACAACAGGTTCACTCGCTTTCATTCGATCAATAAATGTTAACAGGTTGTTAAGGCTGCTGGCCTCTTCAGCTGCTAAATAGCGTAAGGTGAAGCGGCGATCATTGTCTGAACGAATGAAGTTTAATAAAATAGGTTTTATTTTTTCAAACATATCAGTGCGCTCAGGTTTGCTTAGATATTGTAAAATATTAGCAAAATCACTGCTCGAATGAATGAAGTCTGGTAGCCTATCCTTTATTTGATCATACAGGGCTCGGCGATCGGTTTCGTTTAAGAATTGCAGCGTATTGGCAAAGTCCGCGCCTGAATTGATGTTATGGTTTAATTGAGTGTTCATAACGATCCAAACCTATTATCTTGTCATCGTTAATTAAGTTTAGACCATATTTTTAATTTTTTTGAAAATTAGATCTTAGCCCTTTGAAAATTCTGGTGATCGCCAGTCAGTAATGATGATAAACTCACATTTTTTCAGCCGGTTATCTGTTGATGGATCACAATAAAATAATTAATCAATTAAATCAGTTACGTGAACAAATTCGTCTCTATGATTATCAGTATTATGTCTTGGATTGCCCCACAGTACCCGATGCAGAATACGATCGTTGTTTTAAATCACTTGAAGCACTTGAGGCGCAATATCCTGAATGGATTACCAGCGATTCGCCCACACAGCGGGTAGGGATAACACCGGCCACAGCCTTAGAGCCTATTGCCCATCGATTGCCTATGTTGTCTTTGTCAAATGTATTTTCTATTCAAGAATTACATGCTTTTATCAATCGTGTGGCTGAAAAAATAGCGTGTAGTGACCACGAGGTTGTTTTTACCTGTGAGCCTAAATTAGATGGTTTGGCTGTCAATCTCACTTACGAATCGGGGCTTTTGGTTCATGCGGCAACCCGAGGTGATGGGGCTGTTGGGGAGAACATTACTAACAATATTAAAACAATCGCTTCTATTCCTTTGAAGTTAATGACACTTGTTGTCCCAAAGCTTATTGAAGTGCGCGGCGAGGTTTATATGCCTAAAGCGGGCTTTGAGGCCTTCAATGAGCAAGCTCGATTGCATGGAGAAAAAACGTTTGCCAATCCGCGTAATGCGGCTGCGGGCAGTTTGCGTCAATTGAATCCTAAAATCACAGCCAAGCGGCCACTGGATTTTTATTGTTACGGGGTGGGTGTTTGCGAGGGATATCACTTGCCAGATAGTCATTTAGAACAATTAACGCAATTGCGAACCATGGGTTTTAGGGTTTCTCATCTAACAGCGTCTGCTCGTGGATTTTCAGGTTGCATGGCTTATTATGAGGCAATGCAAGCCCGTCGACAAAGCCTACCCTTTGAAATAGACGGCGTCGTATATAAAGTAGATAGTATGCTATTACAACAAAAATTAGGCTTTGTGGCTCGTGCGCCACGATTTGCTTGTGCCCATAAATTTCCAGCCAGCGAGGAGATGACCACGCTATTGGCCGTTGATTTTCAGGTCGGACGGACTGGGGCCTTAACGCCTGTGGCTCGATTGCAAGCGGTGAGTGTTGCAGGGGTTACCGTGAGCAATGCCACACTACATAATATGGATGAAATCGCTCGCAAAGACATTCGGATTGGGGATGTGGTGGTGATTCGACGGGCAGGGGATGTGATTCCTGAAGTGGTGTCTGTGGTCTTTGAAAAACGTCCAGCACATACCGAAATGATTCATATGCCAAAGGTTTGCCCGGTTTGTGGGGCTGAAGTGATTCGAGAGGCTGAGGAAGCGGTTGCAAGGTGTACTGGCGGCTTGTTTTGCAAAGCCCAACTTCAACGCATGGTTTGGCATTTTTCCTCGCGTAAAGCGATGGCGATTGATGGCTTGGGGAGCTCTATCATTGAGTTATTGATTGATGGGGGCTTATTAAATGATGTGTCTGATTTATATGGATTAACGCAAGAGGGGGTAGAAAAACTTCCAAGAATGGGAAAAAAGTCTGCTGAAAACCTATTGAAATCTATTGATAACAGTAAAAAAACCACGTTTAATCGCTTTCTTTATGCACTTGGGATCCGTGAAATTGGTGAAGCCAGTGCACGGATAATCGCCCGTCATTTTAAAGACATTGATGCATTGAGGCAGGCTTCCATTGAGGAACTGTTAGCGCTAAAAGACATAGGGCCCGTGGGGGCGGCTTTTGTGGTCCATTTTTTTGCACAACCCCATAATAATGCAGTGATTGATAAGTTGCGAGCTTATGGCGTGCATTGGCCTATCGACACGAGTCAACCGACCGTGAGTGCAGAGAATCCTTTTTTTAATAAAATCATCGTGCTGACTGGCACGCTCAGCAGCATGAGTCGGGAGGATGCCAAAGCTAAATTATTGGCATTGGGTGCAAAGGTGACGGGTAGTGTTTCAGCAAAAACAGATTTTGTGATTGCAGGCGCTGATGCAGGCTCTAAGTTTGAAAAGGCTGAGGCCCTTGGCGTTCGGATTTTAACAGAAGATGAGTTTTTGGCGCTTCAAGGGCTTGATTAAGTTGATACAATGTATATACTATAAGTATCAACATTGTGGATACTTGGGGTTTGGTATGAGAAGACAAGCGAGAATTCAAAAGTGGGGTAATGGTTTGGCACTTCGCATTGCAGGGGCTATGCGTGATATTCCTCATTTTCAAGAAGGGACAGCGGTGGATATTGACATTACTGAGGAAGGGTTTACTGTGAAAAAAGTAGTGTCAAATAAAAAACTATTTCCATTTAGCGAATCTAGTCTGATAGAGGGATTAACCAATGAGTTGGCTCATGCTGATTTGTTAACAGCGCCTTTGATGCGTGAGCTTGAGTCATGATCTCTAAAGACTATATACCTCAACGAAATCATATTGTTTACCTGGATTTTGAGCCAACAAAGGGTAAAGAAATCGGTAAATATCGACCTGCTTTAATCCTTTCATCGATGGAGTATAATAAAAACACAGGACTAGTCATTTTGTGTCCTATTAGTACGTCTATAAGGGGAGCACTAACAGAGGTTTCTATTAATAATTTAGAAAAGCCCTCTGTTGTGGCTGCTAGTTTAATACAAACATTATCCTGGAAAGAACGAAAAATAAAATTTTTGGTCGATGCAGAATCTCATGTCATGGATGAGGTATTAGTCAGGCTTTTGCCTTTAATTGGCGCTGACCGATTCATTGAAAAACTGATAGAAGCCAACAACATAAGATAATGCGTAACTCCCCAGGTTGTGAATAAATTTGTTTTTTATTCTATCAAACGGCATATACGTCATCCTGAACGCAGTGAAGGATCTCCTGAGTATGGCTTGGATATGGTCAATTTGAGATCCCTCGCTACGCTCAGGATGACGTACCTGGGAAGTTACGATAATGCGGCCTATTTAGGTTTAAACAGTTTCCGTCTCTTGCTGTAAGGCATCCAAAAAATATTGGCCATAATGGGTTAACTTATGTTGCCCTACGCCTGAAACCGTGAGCATTTGCTCTAGCGTTTTGGGTTTTATTCGCACCATGTCATGCAGGGTCATGTCGCTGAAAATCATAAATGAAGGTTTGTTTTCTTCATCGGCAAGTCGTCGACGCAGCGCCCTCAAGTGTTCAAAGAGAGGGCTACTGGCAGTTGAAAGAACCTGTGCGTTGCCTTTTTTCTTCTTTGTCTTCTGTTTATCTTCTTTGACGAATTCAATGGGTTGCACAGCAAGGGCTACCTTTTCTTCACCGCGCAAAACAGGAATGGCTTTGGGTGTTAAGCGGAGGACGTTGAAATGATTGGTATCTTGAAGACAATAATCGCGGTGAATCAGTTGCCATGCCAATTGTTTCCAGTAATGGGCTGATTTATCTTTACCAATGGAAAAGGTGCTTAAATTTTGGTGTCCAAATTGTTTTATTTTTTCGCTAGCACTGCCCCTTAGCACGTCAATCACATGATTTAATCCATAATTTTGTCGTACACGGTAAATACAAGACAGTATTTTTTGTGCATCAACCGTTGCATCAGTGATTTCGGGTGGATGATCACAGATATCACAATACCCACAAGCTTTTTCATAGGTTTCATTAAAGTAGCGCAGCAGTATTTGTCTGCGGCAATGGGTGGCTTCTGCAAACGCTAACATGTGGTTGAGTTTATGATGCTCGATGCGTTGTTGCGCTTCAGAGGGGGTGGTTGCAATCCATGATCGCAATCGACCACTGTCTGCTGGATCATATAACAACAAGGCTTGTGCAGGTAATCCATCGCGTCCCGCACGGCCTGTCTCTTGATAATAGCTTTCAATGGTTTTGGGCAAATCGTGATGAACCACAAAGCGCACATTGGGTTTGTCAATGCCCATGCCAAAGGCGATTGTTGCGACGATGATATCGATATTATCATATCTAAAAAGTGATTGGGCCTCACGTCGTTCAGCATGGGAAAGGCCTGCATGATAACCTCGGACCCGATACCCAAGCTCTTGTAATTTAACAGTAAGGCGCTCAACGCCGGCCCTTGTGCCGCAATAAATGATGCCTGATTGTTGCGGTAGGGTTTGTAAAAACTGATGTAACTGTTTTACTGCATTGGTTTTAATGGCCACATGATAATGAATATTGGGGCGATTAAAAGAGGCAAGGTATTGTTTGGGTTGGTAATTTAATCGGTGAATAATATCTTGTTGGGTTTGTCTATCGGCAGTGGCTGTTAAGGCAATGATAGGCACGGTTGGGAAGTGGGTTTTGAGTAAGCCTAGGGCTGCATATTCTGGTCTAAAATCATGTCCCCATTGTGAAATACAATGGGCTTCATCGATAGCAAATAGGGCAAGCGGACATTCTTGTAAGCGAAGGAGAAAAGATTCGCTGAGCAGGCGTTCAGGGGCGATATAGAGGAGATCCAATTCATTGTGATGTAATTGGGCGAGTACCTGGCGTGCTTCAGCACTATTGAGGGACGAGTTGTAGTAGGCCGCTCGCACGCCCTGTAGCCTCAAGCTTGCGACTTGATCCTCCATCAGGGCAATCAGGGGGGAGACGACAATGCCAACGCCTGCTCTCACAATCCCTGGAATTTGATAGCAAAGTGATTTTCCACCACCAGTGGGCATAAGGACTAATAAATCTAAGCCCGCGATGAGATCATTCACAATGTCTTCTTGCTGCGTACGAAAAGCATCGAAGCCATAATAGGTTTTTAAAACCTGGGCTGCGGTCATGTTAGATGTGTTGATTTCTGCTGTGTTGTCCATGTGAGTATTCTTTTTTCTTTTCACGGGCATACAAAGTTGGCATAGTATCACTTTGCTTATTGAATGACAGTAATTAAGGAACGATGATGCAATTTCAACTGAGTGAAGAACATCATGCTTTTCGGGATATGGCCGCTGAATTTGCACGGGATAAATTATTGCCCTTTGCAGATGATTGGGATGAGCGAACTTATTTTCCCAAAGAAGTCTTAAGGGAAGCCGCTCAACTGGGGATGGCCGCGATTGTTGTTCGAGAGGATATCGGGGGCACTCAATTAACGCGCTTGGATTCTGCATTGATTTTTGAACAATTGGCATCAGGCTGTGTCAGTACTAGCGCTTATCTTTCCATTCATAACATGGTGGCCTCTCTCATCGACAAATATGCCTCAGAGGCCTTGAGGTTGACTTGGGGGCCGCGATTGGCTTCAATGGATGCTTTCGCCAGTTATTGTTTGACAGAGCCTGAATCTGGCTCTGATGCGGCGTCATTAAAAACGATTGCGGTGCGTGATGGGAATGATTATATCCTTAATGGATCGAAGGCCTTTATTTCTGGTGGCAGTGTTAGTGATGTTTATTTATGCATGGTGCGTACCGGTAATGATTCGCACCATGGGATTAGTTGTATGCTGGTTGAAAAAGGGACGCCAGGTTTAAGTTACGGTAAATTAGAGCGTAAAATGGGGTGGTGTAATCAGCCAACATCCATGGTATTTTTTGAAAATTGCCGAGTGCCGGTAAGCAATCTTGTGGGTGATGAAGGGATGGGGTTTAAAATAGCCCTCAATGCATTAAATGGCGGGCGGGTTAATATTGCTGCCTGTTCTTTAGGTGGTGCTACAGCTTGTTTGCGCCGCACCCAAACTTATTTGCATGAGCGCAAACAATTTGGTAAATCGTTGAGTCAGATGCAAGCTTTGCGCTTTTATTTTGCAGACATGTTGACAGATTTTGAAGCTGCTCGTTTAATGGTTTATCGAGCAGCCGATGCACTCGATAAAGGGGATCCCAAAGCCCCCATGTATTGTGCAATGGCTAAACGAATGGCCACGGATACGGCCTTTCAGATCAGTGATAAAGCCATGCAGTTGCATGGTGGGTATGGGTATTTACGGGATTATCAAATTGAGCGCGTGTTTCGCGATCTGCGGGTTCATCAAATACTGGAGGGGACCAATGAAATCATGCGTGAAATCATTGCAAAGTCAGTGCTTGATGAAACATATTATATTGATTAACGAAAGGATTTAGTGATGAATTTGATTGAACAGCATCTTGAGAATGGCATTTTAACGATCACCTTAAATCACCCTGAAAAATTAAATGCACTGAGTACAGACATGTTGCAAAGATTGTCAGCGTTATTGACGTCGGCCAAAGACAATGCAGGGGTTAAGGGCATCTTGCTCACAGGCCATGGTAAGGCTTTTTGTGCGGGGGCTGATATTAGCCGACTGGCCGAGTGCAATGCTGAAACGGGGTATCAGTTCGCTTGTTTTGGACAAGCTGTTTTTCGGATGTTTGAGACCATGGGCAAGCCCTCATTGGCAGCCATCAATGGGTATGCCTTTGGCGGAGGGTGTGAATTGGCCATGGCGACCACCTTGCGCATTGCTTCAAGTGCTGCTCAATTTGGTCAGCCTGAAGTAAAACTAGGGGTTATTCCAGGCTATGGGGGCACGCAACGATTGGCGCGATTAGTGGGCAAAGGGCGTGCACTGGATTTATGTTTGACCGGACGATTTATTGATGCAGCAACGGCTTTGAGCTGGGGGTTGGTCACTGAGGTTGTCGCGCCTGATGCGTTGCTTTCACGTGCGCTGCAATTATTAAACAGTATTCTAGACTTAGCCCCATTGGCGGTGGCAGGGATTATGGAATCAATTGATCATGGTTACGATATGTCTTTAACCGATGCCTTGCATTTAGAGGCTGTTCATTTTTCAAAAGTCTGTGCGAGTCAAGACAAGGCGGAGGGGGTTGCTGCCTTTTTAGAGAAGCGTCCCGCACAATTTAAAGGCCTATAAACTGATGGACGATATTCTATTTAGTCAAGAGCGGCATATTGGATTAATTACCTTGCAGCGAGTGTATGCGCTCAATGCGTTGACGTTGCCGATGATTCACGCATTACATCACCAACTGACCGCATGGCTTTCTGATCCTGAGATTCATGCGGTCGTGATTCAAGCCGTGCCTGGCAAGGCATTTTGTGCCGGGGGAGATGTGCGCTGGATCTATGATGCAGGACTTCAAAATCACGTGTTGCCACTGCAATTTTTTTGGCATGAATATCGCCTTAATTATTTGATTCATCAGTTTAAAAAACCATATATTGCATTGATGGATGGGATTACCATGGGAGGAGGGGTTGGCATTTCACTGCACGGCTCACACCCCGTTGCCACAGAGCGATTTGTGTTTGCAATGCCAGAAACAGGCATTGGGTTTTTTCCAGACATTGGTGCCAGCTATCTCTTATCGCGCTGTCGGGGGAATGTTGGGCCTTATTTGGGTTTGACAGGTAATCGGCTGGGGCCAATGGATGCTTATGCGTGGGGCTTGGTCAAGGAAGTCATCGGCTCAGATCAGTTACAAAATACGCTCAATGCCTTGATTGAAGCTGATTTAAGCATCGATGCAGACGCGAGGGTCGATGCTTGTTTAAAGCGTTTTGCAATGCCCAAAGCAGCAGGCCCGATGATGCACTTTGAGCAAGCGATTCTTGAGGGATTTCAGTCGCCAGATATGGAATCAATCATGACAGCCCTTGAGTCTATGGAGGCAACTTGGGGAATAGAAACCCGCACCCTGCTTGAGCAAAAGTCACCTTTAAGTCTTAAAGTGACCTTGGCTCAATTACAGAAAGCAAAATCCATGTCCATGGCTGAGTGTATCAAAATGGATTATTGTTTGGTCGGCCATTTTATACGCGATCCTGATTTTTATGAGGGGGTACGTGCCTTATTGGTAGATAAAGATAAATCCCCACACTGGCAGCCTAATTCGCTAAGCGCGGTGACACCTAAAATGGTTGCTGATTATTTTGTATGTGGACAACCAGCGTTGCCTTTATTATGAATAGGCTTTTCTGAGAACATACGAACACGGTGACAATTTATTGTTTGTTTTGCTTATTTGACTTAAACTTCAATTAATCATGGACAAGACGGCATGAGTCTTTTTTCATGCCGTCTTGTCCAATCTCCAATAGGTAGTAAGCATGTCAGATTTTTATCAAGATTTCACGAAACGACGTACATTTGCGATTATTTCTCACCCAGATGCGGGTAAAACCACGGTCACCGAAAAACTACTGCTGTTTGGGGGTGCGATTCAAATGGCGGGGACAGTCAAAGGTCGGAAAGCAACGCGACATGCAACGTCAGATTGGATGGAGATGGAGAAAGAGCGGGGTATTTCTATCACGACGTCTGTCATGCAATTTGTTCATAATCATCATGTAATAAATTTACTCGATACGCCAGGCCATGAAGACTTCTCAGAAGATACTTATAGGACCTTAACGGCAGTGGATTCGGCTTTAATGGTCATTGATGTGGCCAAGGGTGTTGAGGACAGAACCGTTAAATTGATGGAAGTTTGTCGTCTGCGCGATACGCCCATCATGACCTTTATTAATAAATTAGACCGTGAAGGCCGCGAGCCGATTGAATTGCTCGATGAGGTTGAAACGGTGCTTGGGATTCAATGCGCGCCTATTACCTGGCCTGTGGGCATGGGTAAGCGCTTTAAGGGCATTTACCATCTTTATCAAGATATTGTTTATTTGTATCAATCGGGAAAAAATGCCCAGAAGCAGGATGCGCTGCAAATTAAAGGTTTAGATAATCCTAAATTAGATGAATTATTGGGGGACACAGCAGACGCATTGCGAGATGAAATTGCGTTGGTGAAAGGGGCCTCGCACGAATTTCATCTGGCAGATTATTTGGCTGGAAAAATGACCCCGGTGTATTTTGGCTCAGCGATTAATAATTTTGGCATTAGGGAGCTTTTAGATGACTTTGCAAGTTATGCCCCAGGGCCTATGCCACGCAAAGCCCATGAGCGAGTTGTTGAACCGAATGAGGTGAAATTTACGGGCTTTGTTTTTAAAATTCAAGCCAACATGGATCCCAAGCACCGTGATCGCATTGCTTTTTTGCGTATTTGTTCAGGTACCTTCAAAAAAGGCATGAAATTAAGCCATCTTCGCACCCAAAAAGAGGTTCAAATTTCAAATGCATTGACCTTTATGGCTGGCGATAGGACACACGCTGAGATGGCACTAGCCGGCGACATCATTGGTTTACATAACCATGGCACCATTCGTATTGGCGATACCTTCACTGAAGGGGAGGTGTTGAAATTTACCGGGATCCCTAATTTTGCACCGGAATTATATCGTTTAGTGCGTCTTAAAGATCCTTTAAAAAGTAAAGCCTTGATCAAAGGATTAATTGAGTTATCTGAAGAAGGGGCCACACAAGTTTTTAGGCCATTAAATAGTAATCAACTCATTTTAGGGGCTGTGGGCATTCTACAATTTGATGTGGTGGCGCATCGCTTAAAGCATGAGTATAAAGTGGATTGTGTCTACGAAGCCGTCAGTGTTTCTTGTGCCCGGTGGGTGTATGCGAGTGATGAAAAAGCCATGGCTGAATTTCGAACCAAAGCCTTTGATTATTTAGCCCTAGATGGCAGCAATACTTTGATGTATCTAGCGCCAACCAGGGTTAATTTATCAATGGCTCAGGAACGCTACCCTAAAATAGAGTTTTCAGCCACGCGCGAGCATTAGCAAGTTCTAATTCGTGGTCAAGCAACTGGCGATGATTTTGGTCTCACCATGATTGATCATTTCCACTTTTGCACCAGAGTCTGCAGTGATGAATAGTTTATCACCTGTCTGGATTACTAAAGCCAGTGAATCGCCTGTTGATAGCAGGATGTCATTAATTGTTCCTGTTTTACGTAACATTTTAGCAGCGAAAGGGCTGGTGGTGATGTCACTGATGATGGTACAGGTGGCTTGAAGTTTCCAAAAAAAGATATTTGAAAAAATCTGAGGATCATGTGGGGGCAATTCATATTCTATGGCCCTTCCCTGAGTGAATAAATGTTCAGTAGTGGAAAATGCATTGGGGGCTAATAATGTACCCACACACGCCAAGGTTAAGCTGATTTTTCGCATCATAGGAACCTCCATTAATGACAAATGAATTGCCCAAGATACCTTTTTTTTAACGATTAGGCAAATTGGATGAACTAATTTGATCGTTTTCTTAAGGATCACAACCTCATTGATGTCTTGATACTTGGGTTAAATGGTCATTTATGAGGCAACTGGAGGGAGAGGCCAAAGTAGGATAATAACAGGGTCAAATCTGTTTATTATGTATATTATATTTGTTAGCGCATTATCAATCCGTAATATACATAATAAACAGATTTGACCCTTCCTTGTTTTCCAGCCCCTGTCTAACCGCTCGCAATGACGGCCTTGAGCACGATAAAAGCTTAAGATGGGCCGTGGAATATTTGTCTAAATAACTCCGATTGCGCTAGTTTCATAGCCTTGGCAGCCTGTAAGTCCGACATAGCTAACATTTGTTTATCAAGTAATTCGAAGCTCATACCTACCTTTAAATAACTTATGGCATTTGGTAAAGATTTTAATTTTTCATAAGGTGTCATCATGCAACGATAAGGATAGGTTTTTTTCTCCCAACTTCAAACTGCGTCACCTCATCAACCGCATTGATATGATATACGCCTTTCTGTTTATCCTGGTCACCTTGATGGACGGTATCAATCCGAATAAAGCCAGGTTGCCCCTGTGGGTTTGGTTTTCGTCGCTCGCCTATTTGTACGGCTTTACTTTGTGTCTTCGTAAAGTGGCGGCGTTGGCGCTGGTAAAAATTACCTTTAAGTGTGCCTGCAAGAAATGAGTAACGCGTCGCCTTCGACACTTGAAAGTCTAGCTTGTCAGTGCCACCCAAAAATGCTTTGATAGCTTCTGGGCTATCCAGCTTTGTATCGTTCATTGTGATCATCGTCCTTTCATTTTGGACGACTGAGCGTGGTGAAATTATTTGGATCGACTATAACCCACAAACTGGCTGTGAAATGCGTGATATGCACCCTATGCTAGTCTTGTCACCAAGAAAATTTAATGATCGAACCGGCATTGTGATTGGCCTTCCCATGACCACTGCAGCCTATAACAGTACGAACCCTTTTGCCGTCTCATTGACAGGTAAACCCGGCGTTATTAGCTATGTCCTCGCCCACCAACCCAAATCATTTGATTGGCGTCAACGCGGTGCAAAACGCCACCCCTTGATATCAGCCCCAAAAGAAATCCTTGAAACAGCCTGCGAACTATTGAATCAAATTGTATTATTAAATACATAGAGCCCCCCCCCGCGTTGACTCATATGATATTTGACAAAGACTACTGAGGAGAGGGTGCCACATTCAGGAGATCCTTCGCGCAGTATGGCTTACCTTCCTTGCGTGGTTCTTCTTGTTGAATCTCTGAGGATTTCCTACGAATCGGCTTTTTATCAAAAGCACTTAAATCGTTGACTGAAGAATCAAAATCAACATCTGGCTTTTGTTTGCCGTATATTTTTATTAGCTTATCAACATAAATCATATCTTCATTAAAATATAAATTAGGTTTAATTTCTGCGCTATCAAATTCTAAGCGATAACGGTCATCGACTTGCTTGTTCCGATTTACATACATATACACACCAGCAGCAATCAAAGTAACACAAGCAACGGCAGCGAATGCGGCAGGGATTGCTATTGCTATGATTGGAGAAACAAAGAGTAATGGGGGTAAAAACATGCTAACAGCACTTAATACAATTAATCCCACCAATGCACCAAGTCCAATTAAAGGGACTTTGGTAAATCCAAACATATTCCTATCAGAGTTAGCATACCAGGCTGCACGTTCTGGTGTAGTGGGGCACATGTAAGCAAGGCCCTTTTGTTGGTATTCATTATACCCCATCCAGCGAAGCTTTTCGCCTTGCTCTATATATTCACGTGCTTTTTTGCGTGCATAGAATTCTGCTCCTACAGCAATCAAGGGCATTGCAATCATCATGACCGGCAATAAAAAAGTTGCCATTGGTGCAAAAAATGCAGTAATGGTTGCAGCCACTGTAAACAAGATTGTGGCAATCACTACGGGGCCAAATGTAGCCGCTACACCCCAGGCAATTCCTTGCGCTACTTTGTCATTCGTTCTTAATAAACTCTTTTGTTGTGGTTGATGACCTAATAAAAAATAGGGTAAATTAGAGTGTGTTGCAAAAAGGTCATTTATCACTCCATATAAAATTCCACTTAAATAAGTGGATGCTCCTACAAACAATCCAGTCGCAATAGCCGTAAGCCAAAAAGGGACTGCAAAAAATGCTGTCGCGGCAAAAAGAAGGATGATTAGAGCAGATGCAGCAATACCTACAAAACCATTTCGTAATAATTTGTGTATGATATCATCAGACTGGAGTTCTTCGCCCATTACCTGGGGATTACGATATAAAATTCTATAAAAACCATGTTTTTTTAGATAATTAACAGTTAGTCCATCATGGTCTTTGGCTTCTAAGGCAATAACAAATTGATTAACGATTATAATAGATTCACTTAGGTTTACCTTTTTCTCTAATTTTAATTGATTTTCTGCAATTAACTTATAGATTTCACTATCTTTTGCAAGGTTATTCTTTGCATCCTCAAGAATGAAATATAAAATGCTTACTTGACATTTTTCATTGAATATTTTTTTACCATATTCGCGTACTGAGTCTCTTAACGCTGCTTCTGACTTTTCTCTGGCCATTCACTGTCCTCTGTAAAAAAACAGAATTATACATTAAAGTGACGCGTGTGGTCAATATTTAATCATATTTAATGCAGCATCTTGGGCAGAGGCTTCAGCTTGTTCCAAAATCTTAAAGAAGCTCACCAAGTTAGCTGTGGCAAGCTTTGCTTCTCCAGCCAAGATATCCTTATAAAGTTATTTAATTGAATTGGTCAAATTTGATATGACTCATACAATTATTACGGTATAAACAACGTGCTACAACCATTTTAAAAAGTCCTAAGCAACTCAAGTGCTGAATCAGTTAACAGCTAAACCACTTCACTTTCGCAGCTTGCTACGGCATACCCTCATTTCTGTAATTTAACCCAATGTTGCAAGATCCGTCTATCACCTCTTCAAATGCTTTTAGGGCTGGTTGCGCTGGTATGAAGAAAGACTGTCTCATCATCTGGTTTTGAATGGCTGTTAAAATAGCGGCTGTAGGTTTTACAACGTCTAAGACAACATGAGCCACTCTACGCCCAGAATACTTGCTCAACCCAACGGTGCCAGGTAATTGCCCAAGGTGAGCCATGTCAGTCTCCACGTTGACTAACATACGTATTAGATCGGTGAGCGCAGTTCCTTCGAATCTATCTAATGCACCGCCGCTGTGTGCCGGTTCCATATCCCAAAACCGGAATTTTAACTGGCCGTTCGATTTGCGCATCTT
>CANJHO010000042.1 GCA_947474165.1 Legionellaceae bacterium | reverse complement strand
TAGATTGCGTTCAGATTTAAACGATTTTATTGGGCAAAAAGCGCAGGACTAGCACCGCTAATCTGAGCATTTTTGCCTAATAAAATCGTTTAAAGATGCATGCAAGCTAGGATGCCAACCCGAGGATTCAATGTTGATGAGGCACTAGGGCTCATATCCCCTGTGAACGAGTGCTAGCACGTCGTACCAGCCTTGGTTTATTTTTGGCAGGCTAATAAGGCATCTGAAAATTCTTTAAATAGATTGTCAGGGCCCAATAGCGTATGGATGCCTGCTTTTCGTAGCTTTGCCTCCACCTGAGGGTTTGCCCCAGTTAATATAACGCGCACCCCGCGATGTTGCATATCATGAATCACTTCTTCCAAGGTTTGTAAGCCTGTAATGTCAATCAATGGTACCCAACGTAAGCGGATAATGAGCACCCTGGGATCCGTGTGGGTACTGGCCAGTGTGCGTTCAAAAATTTCAGTGGCCCCAAAGAAAAATGGCCCTTCAATGGCATAAACCAGCACATCCGCAGGCAATGAAGGGATGTTTTTTAGTGGAAATTCACGGGCTAATTGCTCTTCAGTTTGTTGCTGTACCTCAACACTGTCGGCCATGCGTAATAGAAAATGCAGCACCGCAAGAATAACCCCAATATTGACTGCAACCACCAAATCAACAAACACAGTGAGGATGAACGTGACGAGTAAAATGACAATGTCGGCGCGTGGGGCACGCTGAATCAGTTTGATGCAATGCTTTATTTCACTCATATTCCAGGCCACAACGAATAGAATAGCCGCGAGCGTTGCGAGGGGAACGTCTACTGCGAGTGGCGCTAAGAAAAGAATTATCAGCACTAATGTAAGGGAATGGACTATCCCAGCTAACGGGCTATTGCCTCCGTTGCGAATATTGGTTGCTGTTCGTGCAATAGCGCCAGTGGCGGCAAAGCCACCAAATAGAGGGGTGACAATGTTGGCGAGCCCTTGGCCTATCAATTCACGGTTAGAGTCATGACGCGTGCCTGCCATGCCGTCAGCAACCACAGCGGATAGGAGTGATTCAATCGCGCCTAACATGGCAATGGTGAACGCAGGCCCTATGAGCTCGATAATCCGTTCCATACTAATATCTGGGATATGGAAAGAAGGCAGGCCTTGGGGAATGCCACCAAAGGTGCTTCCAATGGTCGCTATCCCTTTGAAATGAAACAGGGTTTGTAGCGATGTGGCAATGACCAGGGCAATCAGTGGGCCTGGGATGCGTTTGAGCCAGTAAATTTTGTTTGCAAACATGACGATGAATAATGAGAGGATGCCCAATGTCATGGTGCTTGGGTTCAAGTGCGGTAATTCACACAGCAAATGCCATAATTTTTCATGAAAATGAGCCCCTGACACTGGAGGTAGCCCAAAAAAATATTGCCATTGTCCTACCCAGATCACCACACCGATCCCTGCAGTAAATCCAAAAATAACGGGATCTGGAATAAATTTAATGACAGCACCAAGCCGTGCAATACCAAAAAATAAAAGCATGAATCCGGCAAGAAAGGTGGCAATCTGAAGGCCATCTATCCCATATTTACTGGTGATGCCAGAAAGGACCACAATAAAAGCACCCGTAGGCCCTGCAATTTGTAAGCGACTACCACCAAATAGGGAGACCAGCAAACCTGCAATAATAGCAGTATAAAGCCCTTGCTCAGGCTTGGCGCCAGAGGCTATCGCAAAAGCCATGGCCAATGGCAACGCGACCACGCCCACAATGATCCCAGAAATAATATTGGGTAACCACCATTGTTTTTTAAATAAGCCGGCCTGGTAAGATTCGATAATTGTTTTCATGATGGGCTACTAATGAAGCGGTCGGCTATTATATACCCATTTTAGGGTGAATGTTAATTCAATAATAAGTTAGATGAAAATTAACGAAATGTTGATTTATGGTCTATTATTACTCATATAGGCGATGATTTGCTCTGGATGAACCAAAATACAATTATCAATAGGGAGATTGTTTTGAAATGTTGTGTGTATACCTGTTATTTCCAGGGAACCTAATCCATTTCATAGGTCACCACAGTGAACGTCAGTTGCGGCTCAGATGCACAGAGAATCATCGGCTATATTACTTCCGAGCATGACAATTCTTAAATTTCTTTTGGCTCCCACAAGGGCACGGCGCATTGCGGGTAGGGGATTGTTGTCTTATTTTATCGGTTTTGCCGTCAATGTAAAACCAATGGCCATTGATGCGTTTAAACTCGCTTTGTTCATGAATTTTTTTAATTATCCCTTTGTCCATGTAAGTTGCTATAAACTCAACAAAGCCTATGTTTTCATCTGTACTATCTTTTTGTATGTTAAGAATATTGAGTCCTATCCATTGGACAAGGTTAGCAAAATTTGCTGCATGGTCTTCATTAAAGTCCTCAAGGGCTTTGCCTTGCATGGTTTTTTTAATGTAATCGATGTTGGCTAAGAAATATGCGGTATAACGCGAACGCATGAGGGCTTCAGGCGTTTGGGGAATTGCAAGTTGTGTAATGTATAAACCACAACAGGCTAAATAATTAATGCGTGAACCACAAGGGCATGGATTCATGGGATTTCTCTTGTTATAGAAAACGCCCTCTAAGGAAGGGCGCAACGTGAGAGATGGACATTTTATAGGGCTTGAAGGACTTCTTGCTGAAGGCCTGCAACCACCCAAGAACTGTTGCTTCTAAATTGACGAAAGTGCCAGATTTCATCGAGTTTAACTTCAGCCTCGTTGTTTTCTTTAACAAACCCTGTAAACCGCACACTGGCGATGGAGCCGATGGCTTGTTTGGAAACATCCAGCAATTCGGCTTCTAACTGTCTTGTTTCAGTGGTGTTTGTCACACTACCTCGTTCATCCAGTTGCATTTTAATTTCAGCAAATACATCCGGTGCTGTAAATTCAACCAAATCTTCTAGGTTTTTTTGATCATAAGCGGTTTGTAAACGGATAAAGGTGACTTTTGCTGATCGTAAAAAAGAAGCCTCATCAAAGTCTGCTGGATGGCCTGTGCCAGTAGAGCTATTGGCGGAAGACGTATAAAATTGTGAGGCGTCGTTAACATTATTTCGTTGAAATGGATTGGACTGTGTGGATTGATAAGCAGGCTGCATCCGTTTTTTTAGGAACCCCATTACAAAGAAAACCAAAGCCCCCAGAATAAACCATGAAAACAAGCCTGTACCAAGACCATGCCCCATGAATAGGCTAGCCAGTAGCCCTCCGACCAATAAACCGCCGAGCGGGCCTGCCCATCGATTGATATTGGAGCGCTGTCCGAAGGCTTTGGTGTTTTGTGTGGCGCGTTGCGAAAAAAGACTGCTTGATGAGCGTTGGACCCCAAAGCTTCGCCCACCGCCAAATCGTCCGGCAGAGGCTTCATTCACCATGAAGCCAATACTGAGTAAGACAAGAAAAAAACAGGCAATAAAAGAACGCATTTTTGTATATCCTTGATTTGAAAATTAATATTTTAACACAATTGTGACTTGTTTGGTTAACCCAATCGCCTTGGCACGCAGGATTGAGTTTTTCTACTTTATTGTAAAGTTTGTTAATATTTCGTTAAGAATTTACTAGTAATCTGAATGGGCAATTCATAAATCCTATGATTTGTAACGGCTTAGAGGCTGTTTCGAGGCCTCTGAATTAACTGGGAGAGAATAATGTTGTTAGATATGCATGCAATTAAAAGAGAATATGAAACGTCTAAAAGATATCGTGAGTTGGGAAAATGGGCATTTGCGCTCGGAACCTTTGGTCTGGGGGCACTTTATTTATGGGCGACCACTGAAGTTATCCCTGAGGGACACATTGGGTTAAGAGAATCAGCCAATGGTAAAATGCAACTGTTGCCACCGGGTCGACACTCTAATTTTCCATGGGAAAGTTATCCTGTTAGCCCTAAATCTTTGTCTGGTAAGAAAATTGAAATGGGTCCTTATAAAATAATTACTGTCGATACAGGTTTTGTAGCAGAAACATATAATCGAGGGAATGTGGAAATTTTAGCGGTTGGACAACATCTAATTCGTGAGGCCTCCCATACTTTTAAAGGATTTATTTCAACTAAACACGAAACAAAAAAATTGCATGAGGTGATTGCAGCCACTCGGGATAATGTTGGTTTAACCTTGAACGGTGATGTGCGCTACTGTATTCAAGATCCTGCTCAAGCGGTATCATGTATTGCTGGGATAGATGAATCGATTAAGGAAATTGCTGAGATCAGCATAGCAAGAATTGTGAGTGGGCATAATTTGCAAGATTTTGTGCCCGTATCAAGTGGTGCCAATTATGGGGCGCAAGTCAATTCAGTACTGCATGAAATAGTTCAAACAGTCACCGCGCAATTGCAAGAATTAGGCATTCGGCTTATTACGCTTGGTATTACTGGTTGGAAAATCAATGATGCACATTTGTCGCATGAACTGGCTCAAGGTGCTGTTATCAGTTCACAAACCAAGTCCAGATCTCTGGCTGCAGACAACGCTGCAATCGTGAAAATTACTGAAGCTAGAGCGAGTGCAGAGGCGATTGGTTTGATGGCGGACGCCGAGGCCAATGCCATTCTAGTGAGAGGTAGGGCTTATCAAGGTGTGGTTCGATCGTTTGAGGGTAACCCGATGATGATGGAAGTTTATAAGACGTCACAACAGGTCGAGATGGTTAAAGGTGCAAAAAATCCGAATTTGTTTTTTGCCCAGGGATCTGAAAGATGTCTTCCTCCTGTGGTAGCAACCCTACCTGCGGTGGTCAATCAATTAGAGGCTTCTCGTTTATAAGGTTATTCGCAATCATTCAAGTAAACACTGATGGCGCATCAGTGGGTCTTCTCCCCGGTTGACGGGAGAAGACCATCTTAATAAAGCATGACGCATTGGGACTAAAACTTGATTAATTAGGGATCATATCGCATACTGTTTATATACACATGAACAAGGATGAATCATGAAACAGCTTATTTTAGCGTTAAGTGTGATTTCCTCGGCCCTCTTGATTTCCAGTTGTACCATTAGCTCAGGCCCTTATAACGCAACCACGAGCTATGCCAATTACTCAGGTTATACCGTAGGTTATGGTTATGCTGACAGGGATGATGACAGTGGGGTGGGTAGTTATCGAGGCTATGGTGGATGGGCCTCCAGTTATTATGCCCCTGGTTATCGCGGTGGGTTTTATCGATAAGGATCACGATGATGCGGCCTGCTTATTATGTTGAAGCAGGCCTTAATGCAGCCAGCTTATTCCTTGGCGCGAGAAACATATTCCCCTTTTCGAGTATCAACTTTAACCAATTCACCACTTTGCACAAATAATGGCACACGCACCACCGCCCCTGTTTCTAATGTGGCAGGCTTTCCACCACCGCCGGAGGTATCACCTTTTAGGCCAGGATCGGTTTCTGTAATGGCCAAGACTACAAAGATGGGCGGTGTGACGAGCAATGGCTCATTATTAAACAAGGTGACGATGCAGACATCTTGTTCTTTCAGCCATTTCGCGGCTTCTTCAACCGCCGCAGGGCTTGCTGCATATTGTTCAAAGGTGTCGGATACCATGAAATGCCATAGTTCTCCATCGGTATAGAGATATTGCATTTCTATATCCACGACGTCTGCAGAAGGAAAGGTTTCATGGGCTTTATAGGTTCGTTCAACGACGCGCCCTGTTTTAAGATTACGAATTTTGACGCGGGTAAAGGCTTGGCCCTTGCCAGGCTTTACAAATTCCACCTCGACCACATTGCAAGGGGCATTATCAATCATGATTTTTAAGCCGGGTTTAAAGTCATTGGTGCTATAAGTTGCCATTAGTGTTGCTCCACAGTTGTGATTTTGCTGCAATTTAGTTAAAGTCCGTGCAGTTTATCAAGTATGTATAATGAATGCGAGAATCAATCCCTGGTTGGCAGAAAATATTGGCAGAAGGCTTTACTTCCGCCAATGCATTGCTTAGCTTTTTACAATTACCCATCCATTGCGCAAGTGATGAGGCTGAGCTTCAATTTAAAACGCGCGTGCCCCGTGGCTTTGCCTCGAGAATGCAACGCGCCTGCCCCAATGATCCCCTTTTGTTGCAAGTGCTGGCGGCTGATAAAGAATTGGACAGTCATCTGGGTTTTGTTGATGATCCCTTGGCGGAAGTCGTAGCCAACCCTCTGGCAGGCCTTATTCATAAATACCATGGCCGCGTTTTGTTAACCGTAACAGGTGCTTGTGCTGTTCATTGTCGTTATTGTTTTAGGCGACACTTTCCTTATGAAAATAACAATCCAGGTCGTTTAGGATGGCAACCGGTGATTGATTATATTGCAGCGGACAAGGCCATTCATGAAGTGATTTTAAGTGGTGGTGATCCTCTATTAGCCACGGACAAGGTCCTTAAACCCTTACTCACTGAGTTGGCCGGGATTCCTCATCTTCAAACCTTAAGGATTCATACTCGAATCCCTGTGGTCTTGCCTGAGCGAATCGATGAAGGATTGCTTCAGCTGCTTTCAGATAATCGTTTGCAAAAGGTGGTGGTCTTGCATAGCAATCACCCACAAGAGCTTGATGATTCTGTTGCAGACGCCTGTCGAGCTTTGCGACAGATTGGGTGTCATTTATTGAATCAATCGGTTCTCTTAGCTGGGGTGAATGACGAAGCACAAACCTTGGCTGTTTTAAGTGAACGCTTATTTGCCATGGGTGTGTTGCCTTATTATTTGCATTTACTGGATAAGGTGCAGGGTGCCCAGCATTTTGATGTGCCTTTGAACAAAGCTTTGGCTATTTTCAAAGCCTTACAAGCCCAGTTGCCTGGTTATTTGGTCCCGCGCCTTGTCCGTGAAGAGGCGGGTAAAACAAATAAAACCCTGATCACGTGGGATGTCGATAAATTTGGGGATCAATGATGGGGGTGGCGTTTGATTCTTTATAAAGGGCGAGTAGGGTCTCTTGTGCGCTATGGGTTCCATTTCGGATGGGTTTGTAGGTGCCATTGCTTTTCATTTCCCAGGCATCGTGGTTGTCTTTGAGGTAGTTTTTAAAAATTTCTTGCTTAATCCGTTTTTGGCAGGCTTCATCAAGAATAGGAAACATGATTTCGATGCGAGTATATAAATTACGCTCCATCAGATCCGCGCTCGCGCAAAAATAGCGCTCTTCATCGCCATTGCGAAAATAATAGACTCGGTGATGTTCTAGAAAACGCCCTACAATTGAAATCACTCGAATATTATCAGAGATCCCCCGAATCCCAGGCCGTAAACAGCATACGCTTCGAACGATTAGACTGATTTTAACGCCGGCTTGCGATGCCTTATAGAGTGCTTGAATCATGGAGAGATCACTTAGTCCGTTGACTTTTATCATGATCTCAGCGTCCTTACCTTCGGAGGCGGCGAGTCGGCATTGTTCAATGAATTGCAGCAAATTTTTTTGTAGGGTAAAGGGCGAGTAGCTTAACGCTTTAAGCTTGATGGTTTTACCCAATCCAGTCAGTTGTTGAAAAATTATCTGAATATCTGCCGTAATGGTGGAATTAGCAGTTAATAAGCCTAAATCAGTATAACGTTTGGCGGTTTCTTCATGATAGTTGCCTGTGCCCAAATGAACATATCGTTTTAATTTGCCGTGAACACGGCGGACCACCAAGGTCATTTTGGCGTGTGTTTTAAACCCCACGACGCCATAAAGCACCAGCACGCCGGCCTCATGTAGGCGATTAGCCAATTTTAAATTCGATTCCTCATCAAACCGTGCGCGCAATTCAATCACAGCAGTCACTTCTTTGCCTGATCGCGCGGCTTCTACCAATGCTTGTACCATGATGGAATTGAAATGGGTGCGATATAAGGTTTGTTTAATAGCCAATACGTGGGAGTCAGCAGCGGCTTGTCGAACAAAATCAATCACCACGTCATAACTTTGAAACGGGTGGTGAAGTAAAATATCTTGTTCATCAAGAATACTGAACAAATTGTGTTTGTGTTTGGGGAACAGAGGGTATTGGGGCATGAAGGCGGGATAATTTAAATCAGGTCGTTTGATCTTGTTAATCGCACTTAAATAGCGTTGTAAATTAACCGGTCCATCACAATAGTAAACATCATCGTGTCGCAAATGAAATTTTTGCAAGAGAAAATCAGTAATGGTATCGGGGCAATGTTTGTCAATTTCAAGACGGACCACATGCCCATAATCTCGTGCAAATAATTCGCGCTGAACGGCTGCTGCTAAATCTTCCACCTCCTCATCTCGTAAAAACAAATCACTGTTCCGTGTTAATCGGAATGCATAACAACCATCGATTGCCATGCCAGGAAAAAAATCATGAATATGAGTCTGTATGATTGAGGATAAATAAACAAAATAACTGCCATTGTTGCATAGCTCTGAGGGGAGATGAATCACTCGAGGAATTGAGCGAGGTGCATGCACCACAGCATAATTAATGTTTCGGTCAAAGGCATCTGTCCCACTGAGAGACACAATAAAATTTAAACTTTTATTAAATAAGCGGGGGAGAGGGTGTGCCAAATCCAATGCAATGGGACTAACAATCGGGAGCACTTCATTTTTAAAAAAATGTTTAGCCCATAAATGGATATCATCGGTCCAATCTTTAGTCTCATAAAAATAGATATTCTCCTTTTGCATTTCAGGGAGTAATTTTTTGTTAAAGATGGTGTAAAGTTCATCTATAAGAAGATGGGTTCTTTTGCTCAACTGGCTTAAAATGGTTTCTGCAGACAGGCCATCGATGCCTAATTTACTTGAGGAGACGGCAACTTTTTCTTTTAATCCCGCAACCCTGATCTCAAAAAATTCATCTAAATTACTACTACAAATGCATAAATAACGCATGCGCTCAAGGATGGGCAAGCGTTCATCATTGGCCAGTTGCAGCACCCGTTCATTGAACGCTAAGGCTGTGAATTCACGGTTAATATAGAACTCAGGGTTATCCAACGACAAGCTCAAATTAAACTCCTATTTTACAATAAAAAAGCAAATTCCAATGAATGCAATAAATCCCCAAAAAGGGGATAGTTGCAAGTAGGCTAAGGCTAGAAAAAATATCACACAGGCTAAACCAAGTGAGAGCGAGTAATAAGTGGTTATTACGCCTTGTGCGATAGAAAAGGTAGCTGCGGCGAGTAAGGCTAATGCACCATATTGGACGGACACCATTATTTTGTGGGTGATGGGGCCATCATGAATGGATAACCATTGATAGCCTAAAAATGCCAGGAATAAACCGGGCAAGTTTAAACAGGCCACTGCCAGAAGGAGGCCCAGTGTGCCTGCAGCTTTATAACCAATCAGTGCGGCCAGTTTGACGGCGGTTAAACCTGGGAATAAGAATGTGCTACCAACCATGCGAATAAACTCTTCCTGACCTATCCAGTGACGATAGGTGACCGCTTCATACTCCAGGAGTTTTAACATGGAGTTTCCTCCCCCCAATGAAATGAGACCTATTTTTCCAAAACTGAAGATGATCGATACGAGCGTTTGCATGATGGTCTCAGGTAATTCCTTTTAAAAAGGTGACATAGTCAGAGCTAGGCTTATCCCCTAACAACTGCTGCGCGATTGACTCGACAATTGAGAAGGCACGTGATTCAATGCAGGCAGTAAAATAGCTTTTTTTTGCTACTGTAAGCCAGGCCAGTTCAATTTTAGTGGTGGGTGTTGTTTCAAATTGAAAAATTAGGGCCTCTTTTTCAACACTAATTTTTGTGCTATTCATTTTAATATGGGACAGGAGTGCGGTAATATCGTGAGTATCAATGCCTGGAAGCTCTAAGTCCGAGGCATTTTCCTCTAATTTAATTTTCTTGCCATAGGCCACAGCCAATGGTTTTTTCATTAGAAGGGGTTTATAAAATAGTTGATTGTGTCGGATTTTAAGGTTGTAATCCGCATTGGGAAGCAGATAATAGGTATCTGCTCTGTGTTTGAGTTGATAGTTGGATAATTTCAAAAAATTATCATCTAATCCGTTTAGGGTAATGATCTGATCTGAAGGCCAGAAAAAGCGTGCCTCCCATTTATTGGGTGTTTGGACAAAATTGATAGCAGAGGGTATTTGTAATGGCTTACCTTCATTAATTTCAAAGTTCCAAATGAAGCGTTTATTCATCATGATCCGTATGATTAGAAAATTTAACGCTAGGACATTCTGCCAACGAATGCAAGTGATACTTCAGAGTATTTTAAAAGGAATTAATATGGCCATGGTTTTGTTTTTATTGTACGTTGTTTTTTCATTAAGCACGCTTTATCGTGCGATGAAGCCCCTGGTTTGGGAGCTTGGAAGTGTGCTGTATTTACTGATGGCTACTTTTTGGGTTGGCCTGCCTTGGTTTGCTGGAGTCTTGCTTTGGTTGTTTATCGCGACAATCATTGTGATTTTACGGGTTGAATCAGTTCGTTTTATGTTGAGCGATCAGTTATTTAAACGCGCACTTCAATCGATTCCTAAGTTATCCAAAACAGAAGAAGAAGCCCTTAATGCTGGGGATACTTGGTTAGAGCAAGATATTTTTAGAGGCACGCCGGATTGGGATAGGTTGGCACATATTTCAACAGAGTTAAGCCAAGAAGAATCGGATTTTCTTCAGAATGAAACCGAGGTCCTTTGCTCTATGTTGAATGAGTGGGACATTTCTCAAACGGGAGATTTGCCTGCGGCTGTTTGGACTTATCTCAAAGAAAAAGGATTTTTTGGTTTAGTTATCGAAAAGCAATATGGTGGAAAAGGGTTTAGTGCACGAGCACATTCTGACATTGTTGTTAAAATTGCGAGTCGTTCATGCGTTGCAGCAGTGACTGTGATGGTGCCTAACTCGCTGGGGCCTGGCGAATTATTGCAACATTATGGAACGGATGAGCAGAAAAAATACTACTTGCCAAGGTTGGCCAAAGGCATAGATATTCCTTGTTTTGCTTTGACGGAGCCTAATGCGGGCAGTGATGCCACCTCGATCACCTCAGAAGCGCTGGTGATGAATAAAAAAATAGCAGGAAAAACAGTGCTGGGGTTGAAGCTTACGCTAAATAAACGTTGGATTACTTTATCCCCCGTTGCAACCTTGATAGGGCTTGCAGTTAAATTAAAAGATCCCGATGGCTTGTTGAAAGGCAATGGCATCGAGGGCATTACTTGTTTGCTGATACCTCGTGACAGTGAACATCTTGAAATTGGTAATCGTCATTTGCCTGCAAATCAGCCCTTTATGAATGGAACCATCCGAGGGACAAATATTTTTGTCCCTATCAACAGCATCATTGGAGGGCAGGAAAAAGCGGGACGTGGGTGGCAAATGTTGGTCGAGTGTTTATCCATTGGCCGTTCAATTTCATTGCCTGCCTTAGGTGCGGCTACGACTGCACTATCGTATGTTACAACAGGCGCTTTTGCACGCATCAGGCGGCAATTTAATGTTGAGATTGCTCAATTTGAGGGAATTGAAGAAAAATTGGCAGAGATAGCTGGCTTGACCTATTTAGTCACTGCCACGCGTTTATTAACAGTGGCTGCCGTCAACGAACATAAAAAACCATCAGTGGCTTCAGCCATCACCAAATATTTTAACACGGAGTTGGGTCGTATCGTGGTTAATGATGCGATGGATGTGCACGCAGGGCGGGCAGTGGTGCTCGGGCCTAGAAACTATTTGGCCAATCCCTATCAAGGGATCCCCATTTCTATTACGGTAGAGGGGGCCAATATTATGTCACGGAATTTATTGATTTTTGGTCAGGGATCCATGGCTTGCCATCCGTATATACGGGATGAATTTTATGCTGTATCCAAACAAGATAAAGCCGCTTTTAGACAGATTATCTGGCAACATGTGGGCTATTTCATGCATAATTTTTCCAAGGCAGTTTTAGCAGCATTAACAGGCGGCCGACTCATTATTGCACCCAAGGGGCCGCTTCATCGCGAATATCAACGATTGGCGCGATTAAGTTATGCCTTTGCTTGGTTGGCGGATTTATCTTTAATTTATTTAGGCGGGGATTTAAAACGTAAAGAGCGCCTTTCAGCGAGACTGGCGGATGGTTTATCCTACCTTTACATGGGCATGGCGGCCTTGCGACATGCTCAGAAAAATGAAAAACAGAGTGAACACGTACCTCATGCCACATGGGCTGTTTCTTATTGTTTTTATCAGGCACAAAAGGCCATGATTGATTTTTGTAAAAATTTCCCGATGCGATGGCTAGGGCTTGTTATTCGTTTCCTGGTGTTTCCATGGGGGCAAAGCATGCAGTATCCCAGTGATAAATTGGATCATCAATTGAGCCAGTTGATGACTCGAAACAATCATTATCGAGACGAAATGTTGGCGTCGATCTATTTAAGTGGGGATCCCCATCAGCCGGTGGATAAAATGGAACATGCCCTGCAGTTAATCATTAAATCAGCAGATACCTACAAAAAAATTAGTGATTTGAAACGACAGCCCTTGCTTGGTTTAAAAGAAAAGCTGTTAGAAAAGGTCGCTTCAGGTGGATTAACGCAAGCGGAGATGGATGTTATTATTCGTGTTGAAAAAGCCCGATGGGATGCAATGCAAGTGGATGAGTTTGATTTTGAAGCGATGAAAAAGAAGGGGTTTGCTTCAGTGATAGATAAGCAGACATCCCCCTTGGGAAGCGCGCAAGAATAGAAAGTTATTTCGCATCCGATCTTAAATAGCACATCCTTAGATTAGAGGTAACTCCCCAGTTTGCGGATAAGTTTTTTATTTTATCAAACTGTATATACGTCATCCTGAGCGCAGTGAATGATCTCCTGAGTATGGCTCGGATATGGTCAATTTGAGATCCTTCGCTACGCTCAGGATGACGTACCTGGGGAGTTACGATTAGAGGCCTTAACGCTAAAATTTTACAACTACTTAACGCTTAGGCTCTCTATAAATGAGGATTAGGCATCACAAGTTTGGTATAATTTTAACTAGATAGAGTTATTTTTAACACTGGGGGAATTGATGCGGGAATTAAAAGTCGTTAAACCTAATGCTGGATCAAGTGTTGTGGTGCCTTCTGTATGCCTTCAAGCGATCTTTCCGCTAATGACCACAGCAAGATCAGCACGATATGCACTTGAAGGGGTTCAAGCCAATTTTGACAATGCCAAAGTCTCTGATACGGAGCCCTACAGGGAGATATTGTCTGTCTTTCAGAAAATGGCTGATTATCAAGAAAAGGCAGAACCGAATAGCGATGCATTATATGCCGGTAAAGAGGCGACAACAAGGACATACAATGCTCAAGTTAATGCTGCAGCTGAATTAATAAGTACCATAGATACATCAAAACCCATCAGATTTGATTTTGCTGTGAGTGATCAGTCTGAGTTGATAGGGGTTTTCACGGCCGATGGTCAGAAGCTTGAAGAGGATTCTGAAGCGGGAATGAATAATCTGCTGCTCGCTTGGCTTAGTAAAAATAATTGGATAAATCAAGACGGGGTTGTTTTGAAAATAAACGAAAATGGTGCGACAGCGATGAAAGATGGCAAGCCAGTCCGCGTTGATCCAACAGAGTTGCGTGAGAAGATGGTTGATAATCAAGCTGGATTTTCACAATACGCTAAACAAGCCAAAGAGAACATTCAGCTGACGATCTACGCCCAACCATTCACCCCAGTGCCAGTTAGTCCTGAGCCTACGGCAACTAATGACAGCACCGCGCCGGCTGTTGTTACCCCTGAAAAACCTGCCGCAACGCCTGTTGAAACGCCGACTTCAAGATAAGATAGACGACCTAGTGCCTCGTCAACATTGAATCTTCGGGTTGGCATTAGCCAACCTGAATCGCTCAGGTGTACCTATATCGACCCATTGACCTTGATAAACCTCGCCCGTTGCAAGCCTTTTAAGGGCTAACTGGCGCAGCAATGGGGTCACTGAATAGCGGCCTGGCTTACAGTCATTGAAGACCTCTGGCCGATAAATGGTAATGCCTGCAAAGGTGAACTGACCGGGCGTATTGAGCAACAAGCCTTGATTAGACAAACCAAAATCCCCTTGTGAAAGATAGGGTGGTTTATTAACTAACACCAGATGAACGGCTGATGTTTTGGCTAAACTGAGTGATGAAAAGTCGTAATCAGTAAAAATATCAGCATTCACCGTGAGAAACGGCTCATGCCCCAAGAGTGGCAAGGCATTCACAATACCTCCTCCTGTTTCAAGCGCGCCTGGAGGCTCAGGCACATAGACAAGCTCAATGCCAAAGCGTGCCCCTGTGCCTAAATATTGACGAATTTGCCCGCCTAAATGGGCGTGATTAATGATTAAACGTTCAAAGCCTGCCAAGGCCAGCCGCTTGACGTGATATTCGATAAGGGGGATTTCGTGAATCCTGCAGAGGGCTTTGGGTTGGTTATCCGTGAAAGGTCTTAGCCTCTCCCCACGGCCGGCCGCTAATATCATGGCCACTTTCATGATGTCGACATCTGGGTGAAGGGTAGGTTCGCCTTTTCTTGTACAAACTGATAGAAAGGATGGAGTTCTGGATAGTGTTCAAGGCAGTCAGAAAGATAATTAAAGGTTAGGGGCAAGTCACGTAAATAAGCAGGTTTTTGATCACGCAAGTGGAGACGACAAAAAATGCCCAGTACTTTTAAATGGCGTTGTATCCCGCATAAATCAAAGGCCCGGATGAACATGGTTAAGGAATAACCCTGTTTCTCTGGAAGGTTATGGTAAAAGTAGCTAAGCCAATCTAATATTTTTTCACGAGGCCATTGGATGTAGCAGTCTTTTAATAAAGAGACTAAATCATAAGTAAAAGGGCCCCGCATGGCATCTTGAAAATCAATAACGCCGAGATCAATGGGATAATTGTCATTGACCACGATTAAATTTCGAGAGTGGTAGTCTCGGTGAATCAATACTTGGGGTTGAGTTGCTATTTCTCTAGCAAGGCTCGTGAAGGTGTCGTTTAAAAGGGATTCTTCTTTGGCATCGAGCGTTAAGCCTAAATAGGCTTCTAAAAACCATTCACGAAACAAGGACATTTCTTTTAACATAAATAGTGTATCAAACTCAGGCAGCGCTGCGTGGAGCGTAGGGCATTGTTGAAGTTGTAATAACGTTGCAATGGCAACGTGATATAAACGGTCTGCATTGTCGGGAGATAATGCGCGTAATAGCAATTGATCACCTAAATCCTCCAGGAGGATAAAACCATGGGCCTCATCGATGGCATAGACAGCGGGTGTATGGAGTCCTATTCTTTCCAGCTGATGTCCAACGTCGAGAAAAGGCGTGATCGTTTCTTTATCGGGAGGGGCATCCATGATGACGCGTGTTACCTCCTCGCATTGAAGACGAAAATAGCGTCGAAAACTGGCATCGCCTGCCAGTGGGGTTAGAGTAAAGGGTGTGTCTCCCAATAGGCTTTTAAGCCAGGTGTTGAGTTCGTTTTGTCGTGTTTGCATGATATACTTTTCATCCTCGCTTGAATCTAACCCCATTAAAAAACCCAAGTGGTTTTGTTTTTGATGGGCAACGTATGACAACCCGCATTATAAGGCATTTTACGTGGCGGTGAATATTAAGTTTTATTATACGGTATTAGGCTTAGCACTTGCAGTGGCTAGTTTGATTGTAGGGGCTATCGAATACCGAAGTGTTTTTGCTGCAGAAATAGTCATTCCTGTGCAAGCGTGTGTTGTGGGAAGGGCGTCTCCATTAACCTCTCCATTGCGTGCCCATGTTGCAGAATGTCTCGGTTGGCAAACCCGCGCCTATACGCCCATATGTCATGGGGCTTATCAACCCATCAATATTACGCCCCTGCCGGAGGGTGAAATTCGTGTTGCAGCCGATTCGGCCTCTCTTTATGCCGTAGGGGGTTCAACCTTACGCGGCCATGTTGAAGTGCATCAAGCCCAACAAATGGTGAGTGCACAAACGGCTACGATTTATCGTAATGCCAAAACAAAGCAAGTGACGAAAATTGTGCTCTTGGGTGAGGTGCGCTATCAGGAGCCCGACAGACTCATGATTGCCAGAAAAGCCATCCTTCATCCTCAAGATAAATCAGGATGGATTGAGGACGTATTGTATCGTTTTCGAAATGGGCATGATTTAAGCGTATTACCCGCCTGGGGTCGTGCAAGTTTGATCAAACGGTTTGCCAATCAGAATTATTTATTGCAGAAAGCGACCTATAGCACGTGTGCGCCACAGGATAGATCTTGGCAAATTGAGGCCAATAGCATTACGTTGGACCATGATAAAGAGAAAGGGGTTGCGAGGAACGCCGTGTTGCGCGTGGGTGGCTTGCCTGTGTTATATACCCCTTATTTGAGTTTTCCGACCTCAAAAAAGCGAAAATCGGGATTTCTCATGCCCTTGGTTGGATATTCCAATGTGGGTGGTGGGGATCTTGCACTGCCTTTTTACTGGAATATTGCACCCAATTATGATGCAACGATTGTGCCGCATGCCTATGCGCTTCGTGGCTTGATGATGGGTGGTGACCTAAGATTTTTGACTAACCAATCTGTAGGCACAATCGGTGCCAATGTTTTGCCAAAAGACAAGGCATTTAATCGGTTTATAACGGATAATCAGCCTCAAAATCCAAGCTTGAATGGGATGTCCACTGATAGATGGTCTGTCATGCTCCATGATAACACCGCGTTCACTAGCAATTTGCACATGAACATCAATTATCAGCGAGTATCAGATGATTATTATTTACAAGATTTTAGCAGTAATTTGTCAGTGATGACTGAAAATCAATTATTGCAGCAAGGGGATATAAGCTATACAACCGATCATTGGCTATTCGGTGGGATGGTACAAAGTTATCAAACCCTGCACCCCATCACCCAATCGACAGTTTCAGATATTTACGAGCGCCTACCGCAACTGCTCGCAGAGGCTAATTATAATGATTTGCCTTTTCATGCCAACTTTAACATGCTTGGGGAGTTTGATTATTATCATTGGCCGAAGGATACCTTATCACAGCCACAAGGCCCTCGATATCATCTCGATCCTCGCTTGTCTTTTCCGTTATTAAAACCTTGGGGTTATATGACTCCGGCGGTCCAAGTGGTCGAAAATTATTATGATGTTCGTTATGATGGGCTTTCATCTGGCAACACCTTTAATCGCACAATCCCACGCTATAGCTTGGATAGCGGCTTATTACTGGAGCGCTCTAGCGCAATCAGGGGGCGAGCTTTTACCCAGACATTAGAACCGCGTTTATATTATTTGAATGTTCCTTATCAAGATCAAACGCCAGTTCCTGTGTATGATTCTGCTTATATGATTTTTAATGCCGATCAATTGTTCCGTAACAACCGATTTTCAGGGTTTGATAGGATTGGGGATACCAATCAGCTCTCTTATGCATTAACCTCTCGTTGGTTAAACGATGAGAATGGGGCTGAAAAAATTAATCTTTCAGTTGGGCAAATCCGATATTTTGAGAATCGACGGGTTCAGCTGTGTTATCAGCAAGTGGGCGGCTGTGTTGATAGTCCTTTGATGTTAGGGTATGTTTCGCCACAGGCCAAATCATCCCCGATTGCGTCGCGCGGAATTTATCATATCAGTCCTGCTTGGGTTTTGAGTGGAGACTATGTATGGGATGTTTACACGCATGGAACGAACAATGGAAATATCAATTTTCATTATCAGCCTGAAGTGAATCATATCGTTAGTGTGGGATATTCATATCTTAGTAGTGGCAATCTGTTGCAAGTGGGTAATAATGCGGTGCAAAATAAACCACTAAATCAGGCAACGGCCGCTGTTGCCTGGCCGCTGACTGAGCAGTTTAGTGGCCTTGGTGCCTATAGTTATAACGTCAGTGAAGGCTATAACATGATGGCTTTTTTAGGCATGCAGTATGATAATTGTTGTTGGGCGATGCGGTTAATGGGGGGGAGGGTGTTTCAAAGTTTATCACCCGATGGATTAACCCCACAGTATAATAATAATGTCTATTTTCAAATATTACTGAAAGGGCTGGGCTCTGTTGGTAGCAGTGATCCCGCAAGTACCATTAGTAGTTACTTGCCAGGGTATCGTAATATGTTTTAGGCCTGGATTTGACGTTCATAAATTAACCAGATACCATTCACCGCAGTTAGGTGTGAGTTAGGCTGGGTCACGCACAGTATATAAAATGAGGATGATGGCATGGGACAACGAATATTATTTTTTTTGATATTGTTATCGGCATTTTTTGGGGTCAACGCCGCGGAGCCTTTGGACAAGGTGGTCGCTATTGTGAATGATAATGTTATCACGGCGAGTGAGCTAAATGCTCAGATAGAGATATCACGTCAGCAACTGGTCGCTAAAAATATGCAGCTGCCCTCGGAGAAGGTATTACGCAAACAGGTATTACAACATTTAATTGATGTTGATATTCAACTGCAGCTAGCAAAAAGAAATGACATTAGCATCGATAGCACTGAATTAAATGAAGCCATTGCGAAGATTGCAGAAAGCAATAACATTTCTCTAACACGCCTGCGTGAGGAAATTGTTAAACAAGGGTTAACTTGGGAAGATTATCGCGAAAATGTTCGTAAAGAAATGCTGATGAATCGTTTACAACAACGTGCGGTAGGGAAAGAGGTTGTCGTTTCTTCGCAACAGGTAGCCGATTATCTCAAGACAGCGACTCATCAAGGAAATGCCAACCAAACCTATCATTTACAAAACATTGTGATTCCATTGCCTGAAGAACCGACAACGGCACAATTGACCAAGGCCAAGGAAAAAGCCCAGGGTCTCTTAAGTAAAATTAAGAAGGGAGATGATTTTAATCGGATGGCTATTGCTGAATCAAGCGGTGAATATGCTTTGGAGGGGGGGGATTTAGGGGATCGCCATCTAGCAGAACTACCTGAGGTTTTTGCTCAAAAAGTGGGCGCAATGAAGGTGGGTGACGTGGTGGGGCCTATCAGAACCGGGAATGGGTTTCAACTCATTAAATTAGTGGCGATTGGGGGTGAGGATGGAACACACCTGGTTGTTAAAACGCATGTGCGCCATATTTTATTAAAGCAAGACATGAGCATGACCAGTGTAGAAGCGAAGAAACAAGTCAATAATTTGTATGAGCAATTGAAATCAGGTAAAGATTTTGCCTTGATGGCAAAGCAATATTCTCTAGATGCAGCCAGTGCGGTGAAAGGGGGAGATTTAGGCTGGGTAACGTCTGATGAACTGGTGCCCGCTTTTGCTGATGCGATGAATGCATTACCACTCAATATCATCAGTAAGCCTGTGAAATCGCAGTTCGGTTGGCATTTAATTGAAGTACTAGAGCGTAAATCAGTTGATGATTCTAAATCCTTTCAGCAGCAACAAGTTCGGCAATTTTTACAACAGCGTAAGTTCGCTGAAGCCGTTCAAAATTGGCAGCAGCATTTACGGACAGATGCCTATGTTAAGATTTTGGATAAATCAAAGGCATGAAGCCATTGCTGATTACCAGTGGCGAACCGGCAGGCATTGGTCCTGATATTTGTTTGGCGCTGGCGCATTTGGCATTACCACTGGTCGTCTTGTGTGATAAATCACTACTGGCGGCCCGTGCCAAGCAATTAGATAAGCCTGTTATTCTCAATGATTATGTCAAAGGCATTCCGCCGAAGCAGTTGCCCAATCACCTGACGGTTCTTTCAATTCCATGTGCTGAAACAGTGGTTGCAGGGGTGTTAAATCCCCTTAATGCATCTTATGTATTACAAATGTTAGCGGAGGCTTCTGAAAGATGTTTACAGGGTGAGTTTTCAGCCCTCATCACGGCTCCTGTTAATAAAGCAGTTATGAATCAAGCGGGTGTTAGCTTCACGGGTCATACAGAGTTTTTTGCCACGCGCTGTCATGCCAAGACGGTCGTGATGATGTTGGCGTGTCCCGTGATGAAAGTGGCTCTAGTCACCACCCACTTGCCACTGAGAAATGTCGCTGATGCCATAACAGGCCCTTTGATTATTCAGGTGATCAGCCAATTACAGGCTTCATTAAAAAATGATTTTGGTATAGAGCACCCTAAAATTTATGTCGCAGGGCTTAACCCACATGCAGGCGAAGCAGGGTTTTTGGGTCGTGAAGAAATTGATGTGATTATACCTGCCTTGAACGCATTGAAACAACAAGGGGTTGATGTGCAAGGCCCAATGCCGGCTGATACGATGTTTACAGAGACCCATGCAAAGACTTGTGATGTTTTTGTTGTGATGTATCATGATCAAGGATTGCCGGTACTTAAATATGCAGGCTTTGGTGGCGCTGTGAATATTACCTTGGGGTTGCCCATTATTCGCACATCAGTGGATCATGGCACGGCGTTAGAATTAGCGGGCACAGGAATGGCTGAGGCCAGTAGTTTGCTTGCAGCGGTCGAAATGGCGGCTGCCATGGTGAAAAGGCGAAACAATTAAGATGACCATTATAAGCCTTATTGCGGCCATCGATGAGCTGCGTGGATTGGGAAAAGATAAGAAGCTGCTTTGTCATTTGCCTGCTGATCTAAAGCATTTCAAAGCCATTACCCTAGGAAAGCCCGTGATCATGGGCCGAAAAACACATGAGTCTATTGGGAAAGCCTTACCAGGGCGATTAAATATTGTCTTGAGTCAACAGGTGAAAAGTATAGCGGGTGTGACGGTGGTTCCATCGTTTGACGAGGCCATGGAAATTACAAAAAATGAACCCGAAGTCATGATCATTGGGGGCGCTCATTTATTCAAACAAACCCTAGCCCTAGCCGACCGAATTTATTTAACTTTGATTCATGCTGAGTTTGAGGCGGATGTTTTTTTTCCTAAATTAGATGAGTCTATCTGGCGATGTCAGGAAGCCATCAATCGGTTGCACGATGAAAATAATGCTTATGATTTGACCTTTTTTAGCTATGAACGTATTGGGTTGTGATCGCACGCGGCATAGTATTAGCTAAAGTTAAATCGCCTTTTTTCTCATCCTGAATATATCACCAAAATAAATTAGAAATGCCTGATCATCTTATATACTGCGCGCGGTGGAGAGGGGGATGGATCGGTTTGGCCTGAGAGATCAGATTTATGATTTATTTATCGAAAGTGCGAGTGAAAATGATAAATTCAACTTAAAATTGACCCTTTTTGTTTGATTTCAGCTAAAAACAGCCTATTAAACCTAGAAAAAGCAGTAGAAGACGTACGAGAAGGTTAAAGGATGAATCTGCACGGATCATTTTTTTGCCGATCAATTCAGGGTTTCCTAAACTATTGCCTTATCGTCTTATTGCTTCTATGATTGTCGATCATTAATAAAATTCGAAAACAAGGAATGTTTAAATGCTATTAAGGTTTTGTGTATTCGCTAAAACATGTCTATTGTTGATCTGTTTAATTACCCCCATAGCCTATTCAGCCAGCCAGCCAGCCAGCCAGCCAGCCAGCCAGCCAGCCAGCCAGCCAGCCAGCCAGCCAGCCAGCCAGCCAACCAACCAACCAACCAACCAACCAACCAATAAATAATAGTCTACCCGTAAAATCAAGCCAACGCTTTCTTTCCCTCCCCTCGCTATCTGACTTACGTCATGGTCACACTGTGGTGCAGCTAGGCGGCTATTGGGGGACACTGGGTGAAGAGCAAAACATCAACATTCGATTCCTAAGAGGTAATCACTATAATGTCACCACGAATACCTTCCGAAACGGGCTGTTTGGATTAGGGTATTATGTCGATGGTTTGGATAAAGACCGCTTTCATTTAGATTATGGCGTCAACGGATTTTATTTGGCTAAAACACACGTCAGTGGTGAAATAGTTCAAGAGCAGCTCTTTACCAATCTGACTTATAGTTACTCAGCACAACATATTCCTATTTTCTTTGGCGCAAAAGCCCTGGTTAAAAATCAGCACAACCGCTACAACTTTACTTTCGATGCAGGAATAGGTCCTAATTTCATGATGGTTAATCATTACGAAGAAACACCGCTGGATAACTTTACTATCCCAGACAACGGCTTTTCTACCCATACCCAAGTTACCTTTGCTGCCATGGCAGGCGTAGGGGTGAGACTTAATCATGTCTTTGGGCAAGCCCCTCTCGAATGCGGTTATCGATTTTTCTATCTAGGGCAAGGGTCCTTGCATATGAACAATAACCAACTCCTTAGTACGCTTAAAACAGGTAATGCCTTTGGTAATGCCATCCTTTGTTCCATAACAGTTTAAATTTTTTAAAGGATTATTCACACCATGATAAAACGTATCATTACTATTACAGCTATACTCCTTTCCATATTCACTCAAGATGGGTTTGCAGCAAACGAGACCCAGCCGGCGCCCTCCCTCTCAGGGCGCCTTTTTAATCTCTCCTACATCGGTAATGCCTTAACTATCAACACGACTACGCCTCCTTGGTTTTATCAGTTCGCTGGGATTCAAAGCCTAACTGCTGGCTTTAACTTCTTAAATTGCACCTCAGAAAATGGCTTCTGCTTGTTCTCAGCCAGTGATGCCATCAATGGTACCCCTACCCTACGTGGCCCTGCCATTCAACCACAATTTAAATTGTGCCTCAATGCAATAGGAAATACCTACTCTTGTGAATCTTTTAACATGGGTGAGAGATTTGCTTATGTGGTGAATCTAAATGGCTTTAATATTTCCTTGTGTTCAATCAACTCCTCTAATGGGAATTTTGGCACCTGTATTGATTCAGGGGCCTTACTACTAGCTAGCCCGATTAATATTGTTATAAATAAAGCAGGGACGCTGGTTTATGTGACGAATCTTGGTAATAATACCGTACTTACATGCGCCATTAATATAGACGGAACTCTCAGCGCCTGTTCGACCACAGCCGCAGGTGGTCTATTTATTGCCCAACCCTCTGGGATTGCTTTAAATAGCGCAGGGACGATTGCTTATGTAACGGTCCGTCAAGCTCCCAATGGTCCCAGTATATCTAAGTGCAGCATTAATGCAGCTGGAGCGATTAGTAGTTGTACGAATTCAAATCCCAATACTACCTTTTCCGATCCGTCTGGGATAGCCTTAAATAGCGCAGGTACGTTTGCTTACGTGGCGAATGCTACCGGGAACAGCGTTTCTGTGTGCACCATTGATTCCGCGGGATCACTGGGAAGCTGTACGGCTTCAAATCCAGGGGCTACCTTTAGTACCCCTCGTGGGATTGTCTTAAATAATG